>NZ_RZOJ01000261.1:0-8779 GCF_003998845.1 Mesorhizobium sp. M4A.F.Ca.ET.022.05.2.1
ACAGGTTCTCGGTCGCCGAAGCCATAGGCGTCGGCCGTACCGCTTTCGACCAGCGGCAGCGCCTGGATCGCCTTCACAGCCGAGCGCGGAAACACCGGACGCGCCGTGTCGCCGATCTCCAGCAACGGCTTGCCGTCGGCGTCGAAGACAGCGACCGCGCCGCGATGGGCACTCTCGACCACCGCGCCGCGCAGAACCTCGACCAGAACCGGATTTGCCATGCTGCCTCCCGCACGCGCGCGCCCAGAGCGCGCCGCTTTAAATGCGGGCCGCTTCTACCTGATCCGGTCGAGAATGGAAACGTAGTTGGCAACGGCAGCGCCGCCCATGTTGAAGATGCCGCCGAGCTTGGCGCCCGGCACCTGGATGCCGCCGGCCTCGCCGGTGAGCTGCATGGCGGTCAGCACATGCATCGACACGCCGGTGGCACCGATCGGGTGGCCCTTGGCCTTCAGGCCGCCGGAGGGGTTGACCGGCAGGCGGCCGTCCCTAGCTGTCGTGCCGTCAAGCGCCAGCTTCGCGCCCTCGCCGGGTCTGGCTAGGCCCATAGCCTCATACTCGATCAGTTCGGCGATGGTGAAGCAGTCATGCGTCTCGACGAAGGAGAGGTCGTCCAACGTCACGCCGGCCTTCTTTAGCGCCTGGTTCCAGGCTTGCTCGCAGCCCTCGAAGGCGAGGATGTCGCGCTTCGACATCGGCAGGAAGTCCTGGACGTGCTCGTTGGCGCGGAAGGTCACGGCGCGGCGCATCCTCAGTGCCGTCGCGGTGTCGGTGAGCACGAGCGCCGCGGCACCATCGGAGACCAGCGAGCAATCGGTGCGCTTCAGCGGGCCGGCGACGAATGGGTTCTTCTCGCTCTCTTGGCGGCAGAACTCGTAGCCGAAATCCTTGCGCATCTGCGCATAGGGATTGTCGACGCCGTTCTTATGGTTCTTGGCGGCGATCATGGCGAGCGCATCCGACTGGTCGCCATAGCGCTGGAAATAGGCCTGCGCGATCTTGCCGAAGACCCCGGCGAAGCCGGCCGGCGTGTCGCCGTCCTCCGGCAGATAGGAGGCCTTGAGCAGGTTCTTGCCGATCTCGGGGCCGGGCGTGGTCGTCATCTGCTCGGCGCCGACCACCAGTACGATGCGGGCGGCGTTGGCGTCGATGGCGCGGATGCCTTGCCTGACAGCGGCGGAGCCGGTGGCGCAGGCGTTCTCGACCCGCGTCGCCGGCTTGAAGCGCAGCCGGTCGTCGGCCTGCAGGACCAGGCTCGCGGTGAAATCCTGCGGCGAGAAGCCGGCATTGAAATGGCCGAGCACGATCTCGTCGACATCGTCCGGGCCGATGCCGGCATGGTCGAGCGCCTCCACGGCAACCTTGGTGATCAGACCCTCGAGCGTCTCGCCCTCGAGCTTGCCGAAGCGCGAATGCGCCCAGCCGACGATGCATGCGGTCATAACAGCCTCCATTTGCCGCGCAGCCTGGCGTGTGTGGATCTTCAGGTAATGCCGGCCTGACCTGAACCTCCACCCACGCTAGCACGTCCTGTCGCGACATGAGATTCAATATTGTTCAACTGTGAACTTTTTTCCAGCCAATGGGATGGGCCAGAGCCGCACGATCGGTTGATCCCGGCATCGATTTTTTGTTGATTGATCCGTCAATAAAAAATAATCTGGCTTTGAGCCTGGATCCCAGAATGCCGAAAATCGGAATGGAACCCTTGCGCCGCAAGGCGCTCATCGACGCGACGATCTCTGCGATCGGCGAGCGCGGCTCGCTGGACGTGACGATGTCGGAGATCGCTGGCCGCGCCGGCGTGTCGTCGGCGTTGGCGCACCACTATTTCGGCGCCAAGGACGAGCTTTTGTTCGCGACGATGCGGCACATACTGGCGGAGCTCAACACCGATACAAGGCGCGCACTTCGCGCCACCGGCACGGCGCGCCAGCGCGTCTCGGCCGTGGTCGCCGTCAGCTTCTCCGACGACCAGTTCCAGCCCGAGACCATCGCCGCATGGCTTGCCTTCTATGTCGAGGCGCAGAAGTCATCGGCTTTGCGGCGCCTGCTCAAGGTCTATGCAAGGCGGCTGCACTCGAACCTGATGAGCGGGCTGACCGGCATCCTGTCCAGGCGCCAGGCGGATCGCGTCGCCGAAGCCACGGCGGCGCTGATCGACGGGCTCTATATCCGGCGAGCGCTGAAGGACGGCGTGCCGGACGCGGCGACGGCCATCGCGCTCGTCGAAGATTATCTCGAAACCAAGCTCAGCGGACGGAGCCTGCCTTGACGACCGGACGGCCCAATTTCCTGATCGTCATGGTCGATCAGCTCAACGGAACGCTGTTCCCCGACGGGCCGGCGGAGTTCCTGGATGTGCCGCATCTGAAGGCGCTCGCCCAGCGCTCGGCGCGCTTCGCCAACAATTACACTGCCTCGCCGCTCTGCGCGCCCGGCCGCGCCTCGTTCATGAGCGGGCAGCTGCCGTCGCGCACCGGGGTCTACGACAATGCGGCGGAATTCGCCTCTTCGATCCCGACCTTCGCCCATCATCTGCGCGCCGCCGGCTACTATACCTGCCTGTCGGGCAAGATGCATTTCGTCGGACCGGACCAGTTGCACGGCTTCGAGGAAAGGTTGACCACCGACATCTATCCCGCCGATTTCGGCTGGACGCCAGACTACCGCAAGCCCGGCGAGCGCATCGACTGGTGGTACCATAATCTGGGCTCGGTCACCGGCGCCGGCATCGCCGAGACCACCAACCAGATGGAGTATGATGACGAGGTCGTCTTCCTGGCCACGCAAAAGCTCTATCAGTTGTCGCGGGAGCAGGACGATGCCGACCGCCGGCCCTGGTGCCTGACCGTTTCGCTGTCGCACCCGCACGACCCCTACGTCGCGCGCAAGCAGTATTGGGATCTCTACGAGAATTGCCAGGCGCTGGATCCCGAAACCGGGTTCATCGCGCATGACGAGCAGGACCCGCATTCGCAGCGGCTCTACCGCGCCAGCGACTATTCCGCTTTCGAGATCACGACTGAGCAGGTGCGCCGTTCGCGGCGCGGCTATTTCGCCAACATTTCCTATGTCGACGACAAGCTCGGCGAGTTGCTGGACGTTCTCAAGCGGACACGGATGCTGGACGACACCACCATCCTGTTCTGCTCGGATCACGGCGACATGCTGGGCGAGCGCGGCCTGTGGTTCAAGATGAGCTTCTTCGAGGGCTCGGCGCGGGTGCCGCTGATGATTGCCGGCAAGGGCGTGCCGGCCGGGCTGATCGAGGCGCCGGTCTCCAACCTCGACGTGACGCCGACACTGTGCGACCTTGCCGGCATCGATATGAGCGCGATCGCGCCATGGACCGACGGCCAGTCGCTGCTGCCGCTTGCCAATGGCGGGCAGCGCGCCGCGCCGGCATTGATCGAGTACGCGGCCGAGGGCTCCTACGCGCCGCTGGTGGCGATCCGCGACGGCAAATACAAGTTCGTCCATTGCGAGCTCGACCCGCCACAGCTGTTCGATCTCGCAGCCGATCCGCTCGAGCGCGACAACCTCGCCGACGACCCGGCCAACGCGGGCCTGGTGGCCGCGTTCATGGACAAGGTCCGGGCGCGCTGGGACATGGCCGCCTTCGACGCCGCCGTGCGTGAAAGCCAGGCGCGCCGCTGGGTCGTCTATCCGGCGCTGCGCAACGGCGCCTACTACCCGTGGGATTTCCAGCCGCTGCAGAAGGCGTCGGAGCGCTATATGCGCAACCACATGAACCTCGACAATCTCGAAGAGAACAAGCGGTACCCGCGAGGCGAATGATGACAACACTCGTCCCCTCACTCGATCATCTCAAGAAGGCCTATGCCGTCACCTCGACGGCAACGCAGGTGACGCCGCTGCTGGAGTCGGCAGCACTCGCGATGGAGACGGGGGCCGCACGCGTTTTCGTCAAGCCGGAGTCGCTGCAATGGGCCGGCTCTTTCAAGGTGCGCGGCGCCTATTGGCGGCTGAAACAGCTTTCGTCGGATGCGGCAAAGAAAGGCGTCGTCGCCTATTCGTCCGGCAATTTCGCGCAGGGGCTGGCGGCGGCCGGCCAGGCGCTCGGCATTCCCGTCACCATCGTTATGCCGATCGATGCGCCGGTCGCCAAGCGTGACGCCACCGCCGGCTACGCCGCGCGCGCCGTGCTCACCGACCATGGCGATCGCGCCCGTGAGGAAGTGGCGGCCGCCAAGGCGCGCGAGATTGCCGAGACCGAGGGACTCACGCTGCTGCATCCCTTCGACGACCCCGAGATCGTCGCCGGCCAGGCCGGCGCCGGGCTGGAGGCGCTCGACCAGTTGGCGGCGAAGGACGCGCATGCCGACCTGGTGTTCTGCTCGGTTGGCGGCGGTGGGCTGATCGGCGGCGTGTCGCTCGCCTTCCATTACCAGTCGCCGAAGACCGAGGTCATCGCGGTCGAGCCGGAAGGCTTCAACGGCATGGGTTCCTCACTGGCGCATGGCGCCATCGAGACGATGCCGATCGGGCCGAAATCGATCTGCGACGGGCTCATGGCGAGGAAGCCAGGCGAAGCACCCTTCGCGGCGGTGAGCGCGGCCGGCGTGCGTGGCGTCACAGTCGACGACACCTCGGTGCGGCGAGCGATGAAGATCGCGTTCGAGCGGATGAAGCTGGTGCTGGAACCGTCGGGCGCGGCGTCGCTGGCGGCGCTGCTTGGGGGCAAGGTGAACGTGGCGGGAAAGACCGTCCTTGTTGTGGCTACCGGCGGCAATGTCTCGCTCGCCGATTTCATGGCGCATATGAACAATGCTTGAAGCGGATTTCGTCATCATCGGCTCCGGCTCCGCCGGCTCGGCCATGGCCTACAGGCTGTCGGAAGACGGCAAGCACTCGGTGATCGTCATCGAGTTCGGCGGCACAGACATCGGGCCGCTGATCCAGATGCCGTCGGCGCTGTCGATCCCGCTCAACATGAGCCTCTACGACTGGGGTTTCGCCAGCGAGCCGGAACCGCATCTCGGCGGCCGCGTGCTCGCCACCCCGCGCGGCAAGGTGATCGGCGGCTCGTCCTCGATCAATGGCATGGTCTATGTGCGCGGCCATGCGCGCGACTTCGACCACTGGGCCGAACAGGGCGCGACCGGCTGGGGCTTCGCCGACGTGCTTCCCTACTTCAAGCGCATGGAGGATGCCGACGGCGGCGAGGATGGCTGGCGCGGCAAAAGCGGCCCGCTGTATGTGCAGCGCGGCACGCGCAAGAATCCGCTCTACGGCGCCTTCGTCGAGGCCGGCCGCCAGGCCGGCTTCGAACTGACCGACGACTACAACGGATCGAAGCAGGAAGGCTTCGGCCCGATGGAGCAGACGATTTTGGGCGGCCGCCGCTGGTCGGCGGCGAATGCCTATCTGAAGCCGGCCCTGAAACGCAAAAACGTCACTTTGGTCAAAGGCTTCGCCCGCCGCGTGGTCATCGAGAATCAACGCGCCACCGGGGTCGAGATCGAAGCTAACAAACAGATTCAGGTTGTTAAGGCGCGACGTGAGGTGATCGTTGCGGCCTCGTCGATCAATTCGCCGAAGATCCTGATGCTGTCCGGCATCGGCCCGGGCGCGCATCTGCAGGAAAACGGCATAGCAGTGGTGGCGGACAGGCCCGGCGTCGGCAGCAATCTGCAGGACCATATGGAGCTCTACATCCAGCAGGAATCGACCAAGCCGATCACGCTGAATTCAGTGCTCAACCCGTTCTCCAAAGCGTTGATCGGCGCACAGTGGCTGTTCTTCAGGACCGGCCTCGGCGCCACCAACCATTTCGAGGCGGCGGCCTTCGTGCGCTCGCAGGCCGGTGTCGACTACCCTGACATACAGTACCACTTCATCCCGGCGGCGGTGCGCTATGACGGCAAGGCGGCGGCGAAATCGCACGGCTTCCAGGCGCATGTCGGACCGATGCGTTCGAAGTCGCGCGGCTCGGTGACGCTGCGCTCGCCCGATGCGAAAGCCAAGCCGGTGATCCGCTTCAACTACATGTCGCATCCGGACGACTGGACGGAGTTCCGCCACTGCATCCGGCTGACGCGCGAGATTTTTGGCCAGAAGGCATTCGACAGCTTTCGCGGCAAGGAGATATCGCCCGGCAGCCATGTGCAGTCGGATGAGGATCTGGACGCCTTCATCAGGGATCACGCCGAGAGCGCCTACCACCCTTGCGGCACCTGCAAGATGGGCCGCGCCGACGACCTCATGAGCGTCGTCGATCCGGAATGCCGGGTGATCGGGGTCGAGGGCCTGCGCGTCGCCGATTCCTCGGTCTTCCCGCGGGTGACCAATGGCAACCTCAATGCGCCGTCGATCATGACCGGCGAGAAGGCCTCCGATCACATCCTCGGCCGCACGCCTTTGGCGCCGTCCAACCAGGAACCCTGGATCAATCCGCGCTGGCAGGTGGCGGATCGATAGGGCATTGTCAGGCTGGCGCCCTCCCGCCCAGCGACCATCAATGGAGAACACCATGCGCGCCCAGCCCACGGCATCGCACTATGTCAACGGCCGCTACATCGAGGACGAGGGCGGCGCGCCGCTGCCGGTGATCTATCCGGCGACGGGCGAGACCATCGCCACGCTGCATTCGGCGACGCCGAACGTGCTGGAGCTGGCCATCGAGGCCGCGCGCGCCGCGCAGCCGGCCTGGGCGCAGCTGAAACCGGTCGAGCGCGGGCGCATCCTGCGCCGCGCAGCCGACATTCTTCGCGCACGCAATGCGGATCTCGCGCGCATCGAGACGCTCGATACCGGCAAGGCGATCCAGGAGACGCTGGTGGCGGACGCGCCCTCGGCCGCCGACTGCCTGGAATATTTCGGCGGCGCGGTCGCCGCCTTCAACGGCGAGGCGGTCGATCTCGGCGGACCGTTTGCCTACACAAGGCGCGAGGCGCTCGGCGTGTGCGTCGGCATCGGCGCCTGGAACTATCCGATCCAGATCGCCGGCTGGAAGTCGGCGCCGGCGCTCGCCATGGGCAACGCCATGGTGTTCAAACCGTCGGAGAACACGCCGCTGTCGGCGCTGGCGCTGGCCGAGATCTACTCAGAGGCCGGTCTGCCCGACGGGCTGTTCAACGTCGTGCAGGGCTATGGCGATGTCGGCGCAGGTCTCGTCGGCCATGATGTTGTCGCCAAAGTTTCGGTGACCGGATCGGTGCCGACCGGGCGCAAGGTGCTCTCGCTCGCCGGCTCGAAGATGAAGCACGCGACGATGGAACTCGGCGGCAAGTCGCCGCTGATCGTCTTCGACGACGCCGATCTCGAAAACGCCATCGGCGGCGCCATGCTCGGCAACTTTTACTCGACCGGCCAGATCTGCTCCAACGGCACGCGCGTGTTCGTGCAGAAGGGCATCCATGACCGCTTCGTCGACCGGCTGGTCGAGCGCACCAAGAAGATCCGCATCGGCGATCCGCTGGATCCCGAAACCCAGATGGGACCGCTGGTCAACAAGGCGCAGCAGGAGAAGGTCGTCTCCTACATCGCGGCCGGCAGGCAGGAGGGCGCTGCCCTCGCCTGCGGCGGCAACGTGCCGTCTTTGCAGGGTTTTCAGGGCGGCTATTTCGTCGAGCCGACGGTGTTCACCGGCGTGACCGATACGATGCGCATTGCACGCGAAGAGATCTTCGGGCCGGTGATGAGCGTATTGAAGTTCGACGGCGAGGACGAGGTCATCGAGCGCGCCAACGACACCGAATTCGGCCTCGCCGCCGGCGTCTTCACCCGCGACCTGCCGCGCGCCCACCGCGTCATCGCCGAACTGCAGGCCGGCACCTGCTGGATCAACGCCTACAATCTGACGCCGGTGGAAATCCCCTTCGGCGGCGTCAAGCAGTCGGGCATCGGGCGCGAGAACTCGCTTGCCGCGCTGGCGCTCTACTCGCAGTTGAAGGCGGTTTATGTCGAGACGGGGGACGTGGCGAGCCCATATTGAGGGGCTGGCGCGAGGCACGCCTAATCTCCCCCCTTGAGGGGGAGATGTCGCCGAAGGCGACAGAGGGGGTCGCCGCGCGTGGGGCGCTAGCCTTATCCTGTCGCAAAAGAAGGTCGCGTCCAGTCGAACCGACCCCTCTGGCCTGCCGGCCATCTCCCCCTCGAGGGGGGAGATTGGCGGCTTCAGCCTCCCTCCCCGACCGTCCCATCCAGATACTGCGTCAGCGCGCAGACGAGGTGATAGAATATGCTGGCCGGCACGTCGGTCGCCAGCGAGCGGCCGCGCTCGTCGATGCGGTCGATCCACAAGCCCAGCGGCGCCGGATCGATGTGCCAGCGGAACAGCCTGCCGACACGCGCCTCGATCTCGGGCTTGAGGTCCGGCCCGCCGGTGCCATCCAGCGCGATCGCCGCCTTGACAGCTTCGGCCTGCGGCCAACTGCGCGACACCAGGTCGAGCGGCAGGCCCTGCCTGGAGACGGCGCCGTAGGAAAGGCCGGTGGCGCGATTGAGGCCGTTGGCGACAGCGGAGGCGTAGAGCTTGCGGGCGAAGGCGGTGACCTCGGTCTGGCCGCTGCGGCCGGCGAAATCGACGAGCAGCGAGGCCCATTCGAAATGATGGCCGGGCTCGGTCCAGCTGCCCTTCTCGCCGGCCACCGGTTTCCAGCCGTCGTCGAAATATTCGCCGAGCGTCCAGCTTTCAGAGTCGAAGAAGTGGCTGCGGAAGAGATCGATGATCTGCGCCGCGCGGCGCAGATAGGCGCGCTCGCCGGTCGCCTGGTGCCAGGCGAGAAAGGCTTCGAGCAGATGCATATGCGGG
>NZ_RZOJ01000262.1:0-8773 GCF_003998845.1 Mesorhizobium sp. M4A.F.Ca.ET.022.05.2.1
CTACCCGCACATGACGGTGTTCGAAAACATCGCCTTTTCGATGCGGCTGGCTGGCAAGCCGAAGGCCGAGCGCAAGAAGCGCGTGGACGAGATCGCCAAAACCCTTCAGCTGACGTCGCTGCTCGACAGCAAACCCGCGAACCTTTCAGGCGGGCAGCGTCAAAGGGTTGCCATGGGCCGCGCCATGGTGCGCGAGCCCGCCGCCTTTCTGATGGACGAGCCCCTTTCCAATCTGGACGCGAAACTGCGCGTTCAGATGCGCGCCGAAATCACCAGCTTGCAAAAGCAGCTCGGCGTCACGACCATATATGTGACTCACGACCAAATCGAAGCGATGACGATGGGGGACCGGGTCGCGGTGTTGAAGGGCGGCGTGCTGCAGCAGGTCGATACACCCAAGAGGCTCTATGAATCGCCGGTGAACGCCTTCGTCGCCGGCTTCATCGGTTCCCCGTCGATGAACCTTTTCGAAGCGACCCTGAAGGGCGGCGAGCTCATTTTTCGTGACTTCGCGATCCGGCTGCAGGATGCAGCTTTCGTTGGCAGGCCCGCCCTGAGGTCCTATGAGGGGCGCAAGATCGTGTTCGGCATACGGCCGGAGGATCTCTATGACAGCAGCCTCGAATCCGGCCGCAAGTATCAGACGATACCGGCAAAGGTGACTTCGATCGAGGAGCTCGGCTCCGAACATATCGTCCACCTGAACATCGACGCGGTCCGGGTGGACTCCGGCGATCCGGACGCGGTGGAGGATTATGGCCTGGCATCGAACGCGGTGGCGAGATTCGAGCCGACCAGCGCCATCCACTCCGGCTCGGAAATCCGGTTGGCCGTGGATGATACCAAGCTCCATTTCTTCGATCCCGAGACGCATCTGGCGATCTGAAGGACTGCGGCAGAGCCGGCAGGCGAGAGCGAGGCGCCTGCGAATGAAGACTTCTGAATGAACCAGACGATCGTCCGCATTGTGCGGCCGATCTTAAAGAAGGAGGAGAGAATGACGTTTCGGATAAAACCCGCGATGCTGAAAATGGCCGCGGCCGCCTGGTTGCTTGGCGCAACCGGCGCCATGGCGGACACCACGCTGGAGTTCACCCAGTGGTGGGAGCCTGAGCTGCCCGCAGGCTCCTTGCGGAAAATCATGGACGAATTCGAGGCCGCGAATCCCGGGATCAAGGTGACGCTGGTCAGCGGCCCCTATGCGACCACGCGAGACCAGATCTCGGTTGGTGCCGCGACGGGAACGCTTAGCGACGTCGTTGGTCTCGACGGCGCCTGGGTCAACAATTTGAACGCGCAGAACGCGCTGGCCGACATGAACCCGATGATGGATGCGAGCGGCTTCGACAAAGCCCAGGTCGCGGACATCATCAAGGTGGACGGCAAAGCGGTGATGTTTCCCGTGGCTTCGTTCGTCTATCCGGTGTTCGTGAATTTGGACCTCGCCGCCAAGGCGGGCGTCACCAAGCTGCCGTCGACCCGCGCGGAGTTCCTCGAAGCCGCCAAGAAGATGACCCAGGCCGACAAGAACCAGTATGGCTGGGTGCTGCCGCTGTCGCTGCAAACGCCGTCCGGTGTCCAGAACGACATGATGTCGTGGGTCTGGGCATCGGGTCAATCGATGATGGCTGACGGCAAGCCGGCTCTCGAGGCAAAGCCGGTGGTGGATATGCTGACCTTCGTCAAATCGCTCAATGACGCGGGCACCATCTCGCCCGGCATCGCCACCAAGACCGAACAGGAAAAGGTCGAGGAATTCGTCAACGACCGGGTCGGGATGATGATCGACTCGCTCGCGCATGTGAACCTCATCCGCCAACGCAATCCCAAGCTGAACTTCGACCTCATCCCGGTCCCGGTCGTGGAGGACTATAGCGGCAAGCGCGGCCTGCCATACGCCTCCTGGGGCATCGGCATCTCCGCGGGCTCGAAACATCAGGAGGAGGCGTGGAAGCTCGTCCAATACCTGATGAGTGAAAAGGTGAACGCCAAGCTCGTGTCGCTGGCCAACGCCTTCCCCGGCAACGTCAACGCCAAGCCCGATTTCGTGACTTCCGACAAGGCTTTCGGCAAGGCTTTCGAAATCTTCAAGACCGGCTATCTTGCCAATGAGTTCACGGGCCTGCCGGTGGCGGAAGACCTGATGACCCAGTTCGACGTGCAAGCCCAGAAGATGCTCGCCGGCGAACAATCTCCGGAAGAAGCCGCGGCCAATGCTCAAAAGGGCTGGATAGCGAAATTCTGATCGGCCTGTTTTGCGATCTCTACCGGGCGGCCTGACTTCGGGCAGGCCTCCCGGCAACAACGCATCGGCAATGCGAGACGGACCCGTTTCCGAAGCTCCCCTTCTCTTGAAGGCGTGTCCCAAGGTTGGCATATGACCCCGCAGAAGCGCTCCCACCATAGGCTGAAACGAGCGGTCGCACCCTATCTCTACCTGTCGCCCTCGCTCATCATCATCGGCCTGCTGATGCTGCTGCCGATGGTGACGGTGATTGGCTATTCGTTCCAGAACAGCGCGGTACTGCGGCGCGACCCGTCCTTTGCCGGACTGAAACATTACCAGGCGATCTTTGCCGATCCCGTGTTCTGGGCTTCGCTGTGGCACACGCTCTACTTCACCTGCATGAGCGTCATCTTCCACATGACCATCGGCATGATCTTCGCGCTCATGCTGAACAGCGACCGCATCAATCCGACGCTGCGCAATGTCCTGCGCGTGCTCTACATCCTGCCCTGGCTATTCACCGCCGTGATCATCGCGGTGATCTGGCGCCTGCTGCTCGAGCCCAACGGCGTGGTGAACAGCATCCTCATGCAATTGGGCATCATCGGTTCCAAGGTCGAGTGGTTTTCCTCGCCCGAGACGGCGCTGCACGCCGTCACCTTCGCCAATATCTGGGCGGGCTACCCGCTTTTCATGGTCAGCCTGCTCGCAGGCCTGCAGGGCATTCCCAAGGATTTCTACGAGGCCGCCGATATCGATGGCGCGAAGGCCTACCAGAAGCTGATCTTCATCACCATTCCGCAGTTGATGCCGATCATCATCAGCATCTCGCTGCTCGATTTCATCTGGACCATGCAGGTCTTCCCGTTGATCTGGATAACGACGGGCGGCGGTCCGATTTACTCGACCGAGGTGCTGAGCACCTACACCTACAAGCTGGCGTTCTCGAGCTACAACCTGTCCCAGGCGGCGGCGAGCGCCGTGATCATCCTGCTGATCTCTCTTGGCCTGACACTGTTCTACATCCGCTATCAGAAGGCTCGGTAGTCACCATGAGGAAAAGGCACACGCCGAAAGACCGGCTGATCACCGTCGCGCTGCATGTCGCGCTTGCCGCCGGGCTGTTTTTCGCGGCATTCCCGATCTACTGGATGCTGAGCAGCTCGTTCAAATCGAATACCGAAATCTTTGCCCTGCCGCCAACCATCCTGCCGAAGGCGTTCACGCTGGAAGCGTATGCGGCCATCCTTGGCGACCCAGTAAAACTGCGCTTCTTCTTCAACAGCTACTTCGTGGCCGGAGCGGTGACCGTGCTGACGGTGCTGATCGCGTTGCTGGCAGCCTATGGGTTCAGCCGCTTCAACTTCCGCGGCAAGGGCAGCCTGAACACGCTCATCATCAGCACGCAGACGATTCCGCCGATCACGCTTCTGATCCCCTTCTTCGGGCTCGTCGTCTCGTATGGCATCTTCGACACCTATATCGCGCTGATCGTGACCTACCTGGTGTTCACGCTGCCCTACGCGATCCTGCTGATGACCGGGTATCTCAACACCTTGCCGCGCGATCTCGACGAGGCCGTCGCCGTCGACGGCGGCAGCAGCTGGACCGCACTCTGGCGGGTGATCGTCCCGATCTCGCTTCCCGGCATTGTGGCGACCTCGGTCTATACCTTCCTGTTGTGCTGGAACGAGTTCCTCTTCGCGCTGACGCTGACGAAGTCGACCTCCATGCGCACTGTCCCGATCGGCATCCAGCTGCTGATGGGGCAGCACGCTTTCGAATGGAACCAGATGATGGCGATGAGCGTGCTCGGCTCGCTGCCGCTCCTGCTCATCTACCTTCTTGCCCAGAGGTACTTCCTCGCCGGGATGACCGCGGGCTCGGTCAAGTAGATGTCCATCCCATGAAGACCCAGAACGACATCACGGAATGGGCGGTATCAAGGATTGAAAGGATGAACGTGAAAGACCTCAAAGTCGGCTGCCAGACCTTCACCTGGGAAATGCTCGGAGACCGTTTTGCCGGAGGCCCGGACGATCTCCTGAAGGCCATTTCCAATGGCGGCTATGCCGGCATCGAGATCACCGACACGATGATCGGCCGCTATGCCGGCCAGCCGGCGGAATTCGCCGCCGCGCTGAAGGCCTCCGGCCTGACGCTGGTCTCCTTCGCCTTCGGTTCGAAGAGCGGCTTCACGCTGAAGGACCAGATCGGCGCCGACCTCGAAACCGCCAGGCGATGGATCGACTTTGCCGCGGCCTTTCCGGGCGCGCTTGTCTCGATGGGCTCTGCGACCGTCGTCTCCGACGGGCCTCGCGACGACAAGTTCGCCATTGCGGCGGAAGTCTATAACAAGGCCGGCGAGATCGGCCGCAAAGCCGGCGTCCAGGTCGCGGTGCATCCAAGCTCGCACCACAACACGCTGCTCTTCGACCGCGCAGACTACGACCGGATCTTTTCCCTGCTCGACGCCTCGCTGGTCGGCTGGGTGCCGGACACCGGGCACATATTGCGCGGCCACAAGGACATGGCCGACACGCTCACCACCTATAGCGACCGCATCCGCTACGTGCACCTGAAGGATGTCGATGCCGGCGGCACCTGGGCGATGCTCGGCAAGGGCGTCTGCGACACGGCGAAGGTGATCGAGATCGCGAGCGCGGCGCCCAACTTCAACGGCTGGCTGGTGCTGGAGGAGGAATCCGAGACCGCCGCCGCCGATCCAGCCGGCGCGGTCAAGACCAACCGCCAGACCATGCGCGGATACGGAGCCTGAGACGATGATCCGCAAGAAAGACCGTCGCCTTCGTGTCGGTGTGCTCGGCTGCGGGCCGATCGCGCAGTTCGCGCATCTGGAATCCTGCGCGAAGGCAAGCAGTGCTGACCTCTATGCGATCTGCGACGCCGCGCCCGATCTGCTCGCGCGCATGGGCGCGACCTACGAGCCCGAAAGAATGTATGGCGACTATGACGAGATGCTCGCAGACCCGCAGTTGGAAGCAGTGATCGTCGCCACGTCGGATGCCTATCACGTACCGATGTCTATCAAGGCGCTGGAGGCCGGCAAGCATGTGCTGTGCGAAAAGCCGATCGGCGTCTCGGTCGAGGAAGGCGAAAAGCTGGCCGAAGCGGTCAAGCGCTCGGGCAAGGTGCTGCAGGTCGGGCACATGAAGCGCTTCGATCCGGCGCTGGAAGCGGCGCGCGATTTCGTCCGCGACGAGATGGGCGAGATCCTGGCGCTGAAGGCCTGGTATTGCGATTCCACGCATCGCTACACCAACACCGACGCGGTGCAGCCGCTGCCGGTGACCAGCAAGCTGGCGCGGAAGCCGGCCGGCAACCCGAAAGCCGATCTCAGGCAATATTTCATGCTGGCGCACGGCTCGCATCTCGTCGACACGGCGCGCTTCCTCGCCGGCGAGATCACCGCCGTGCGGGCGCGCCTCAACAAGCGTTTCGGCGCATATTGCTGGTTCGTCGAAACCGAGTTCGCCAATGGCGCGCTCGGCCATCTCGATCTCACCGTCGCCTTGCGCATGGACTGGCACGAAGGTTTCCAGCTCTATGGCGAGAACGGCTCCGTAATCGCGAAGACCTTCAATCCCTGGTATTTCCGGGCGAGTGAGGTCGACATCTTCCACGAGAAGGACGCGACCTCGCGCAAGCCGCTCGGCGCCGACGGCCACTTCTTCCGGCGCCAGATCGAAGGCCTCGCCGATACCGTGCTCGACGGCAAGCCGATGCGCGGCGCCAATGTCGAGGACGGGCTCGCTTCGATCCGCGCCATGGTGGCGATCGCCCGCTCGGTCGAGAGCGGCGAGCGCGTCGAGATCGCCAGCGTGACGGGAGCGGTCTGATGCAGGTCGGGGTGTTCGCCAAGACCTTCCCGGGTAGCGAGCCGGCCGGCGTGCTTGCCGCCGTGCGCGATGCGGGCTTCGCGGTCACCCAGTTCAACCTCGCCTGCGCCGGCCTGCCATCGATGCCGGATGCGGTTCCCGACGAGGCAATCCGGACCATCGAGGCTGCCGCCGAAGCTTCTGGCGTGGCTCTTGTCGCATTGTCAGGCACCTACAACATGGCGCATCCGGACAGGGCGGTGCGCGACGACGGCCTGCGCCGGCTGGCGCTGGTGATCGAGGCGGCCGCCGGGCTTTCCACGCCGCTGGTGACGCTCTGCACCGGAACGCGCAACCCCGACGACCAGTGGGCGCATCATCCCGGCAATGCCGACCCCTCGGCCTGGGCCGACATGGCGCGCGAGATGGAGAAGGCGCTTGCGATTGCTGAGCGCCATGGCGTCGACCTCGGCATCGAGCCCGAGCAGGCCAACATCGTTGCCTCCGCCGCCGACGCGACGCGCCTGATCGCCGAAATGGGTTCGAAGCGGCTGCGCGTCGTGCTCGATCCGGCGAACCTCTTCGAGCAGGCGGATGCCGTGCAGGCGCGTGCCATCGTCGCCGACGCGGTCGAACGCACGGCCGGCCATGTCGCCATGGCGCATGCCAAGGACCGCTTCGCCGACGGCCGCTTCGCCACGGCCGGGCAAGGCGTGGTCGACTTTCCTGACTTCATCACCCGGCTGAAGCACGCCGGCTTCGATGGGCCGCTGGTGACGCATGGGCTTTCCGCCGAGGAAGCGCCCGGTGTCGCTCGTTTCCTGAAGGGGCTGGTGTGATGGCGACGCTCTCTCGCGACGGCGCCACGCTGCGGTTCACCGACGCCGGCGAAGGTCTGGCGGTCGTCTTCCAGCACGGGCTGGGCGGCGGCGAGGCGCAGGTCGCCCAGACCTTCCCCGCCGGCTTCCGGCGCCTCACACTGGAATGCCGCGGGCATGGCGGCTCCGGTCTCGGCGAGCGGCGACCGTTTTCCTTCGACGTGTTCGCCGACGACGTGCTCGCCGCCGCCGACCAGGCCGGCCTCGACCGCTTCGTTGCCGGCGGCGTCTCGATGGGCGCCGGGATCGCGGTCCGTCTCGCCTGCCGCCACCCGACGCGCGTGACCGCCCTGGTTCTGGTGCGGCCGGCCTGGATCTTCGCGGCGGCACCGCCGAACATGCAGCCCATAGCCGAGGTCGCCGAACTGATCCTCGAGCATGGGCCCGACAAGGCGAGGACGATCTTCGCGCAATCGGCGACGGCCACGCGCCTCTATCACGAGGCGCCCGACAATCTGTCCTCGCTGCTCGGCTATTTCGACCGGCCCGACGCCAAGGCCTTCGCACAGGTGCTGGCCAATATTGCCGCAGACGGACCGGGTGTTTCCCAGCGCGAGGCGGCCGCGCTCGCCGTTCCGGCACTGGTCGTCGGCAACGCCATGGATGCCGTGCATCCGATGTCGAGCGCCTACGCGCTCGCCGCCACGATGCCCAACGCCGTCTTCGCCGAGGTCACGCCCAAGGCGCGCGACAGCAAGCAGCATTTCAGTGAGTTGCACACTGAGATCACCACGTTCCTCCAGTCCCACTCGAAAGTCCGGAGCCTCATTCCGTCATGACCAGCAAATCCCTGTCCGGCCCCGCCGCAATCGCCGCCCTGCCACGCAACAGGCTGCTCGGCGAATTCTCGCTGTGGTCGGCCGACCTCGCCAATATGGAACGCGACCTGAAGCGCATCGAAGCCTATGCCGACCTGCATCACATCGACGTCGCCGATGCCCGCTTCACCCCGGGCTTCCTGTTCTTCCCCGACCTCGTGGCCCGCATCGCCAGGCTGACGGCGAAGCCGATCCATGTGCATCTGATGGTCGAGGCCGAGATCGTCGAAGCGCAGACGCGCCAGTTCATCGAGGCCGGCGCCGACCTCGTCACCATCCACACCGAGAATGGCGAGGCGGGCCTGCGCGCCGTGCGGCTGGCGCGTGAACTCGGTGCCGAGGCCGGCGTCGTGCTGCGGCTGGAAACGCCTGTCGCGGCAATCGTCCCGTTCCTGGCGGAGGTGGCGTTCGTGACACTTCTCGGCACGTCGATCGGCGTCAAGGGCCAGAGCCTGTCGGAGCAGGCCTGTCCGCGCCTGATCGAGGCGCGCGCGCTGATCAGGAAGGCCGGCCGCGAGGCCGATATCATCCTTGCCGCCGACGGCGGCATCCGCCACGAGACGGTGCCCAGCTTGCGCGCCGCCGGCGCCGATACGGTGGTGCTTGGCTCGCTTGCCTTCGGCGACCCCGACCTCGCGCAGCGCATGGCCTGGCTGCACGGCCTGAAGGCCGCCGCGTGATGAACACGGTCGCGCTCGCTTTCGATCTCGGCGGCACGGAGCTGCGCGGCGCGCTGATCGAGCGCGGCGGCGACGTCGTCGCCCGCGTCTCGGCGCCGACGCTCGCCGGCGCAGGATCGGAGGCGGTGATCGGCCAGATCATCACGCTGGCGGACAAATTGCTCAAGGAGCACCCGCAGGCCAAAGTCACCGGCATCGGCATGTGCGCGCCCGGTCCGCTCGACCCCAAGGCCGGCATCGTCATCGGGCCGCCGACGCTGGCCGGCTGGCACAATGTGCCGCTGATCGACATCCTCAGCCGGCAGTTCGGCCTGCCGGTGCGGCTCGAGAA
>NZ_RZOJ01000263.1:0-8695 GCF_003998845.1 Mesorhizobium sp. M4A.F.Ca.ET.022.05.2.1
TTGGTGACATGACCGACGAGCACGATCGCCGCACCCGTGGATTTCGCATAGCGGATCATCGCCTGGGCGGCGGCGCGCACCTGGGTGACGGTGCCGGGCGCCGAATCGGCAAGGTCGGTCCACAGCGTCTGGATCGAATCGAGGATCACCAGGTCCGGCCGCTTGCCGTCGGCGATGGTTGCGAGGATGTCCTCGACATTGGTCTCGGCGGCGAGTTCGACCGGCGTCGAGGCGACACCGAGGCGCTGCGCGCGCAGCCTGATCTGCGCGACGGCTTCCTCGCCGGAGACATAGACGATGCGGTGGCCTCTTGAGGCGAGCGCGGCGGCCGCTTGCGTGAGCAGCGTCGACTTGCCGATGCCGGGATCGCCGCCGACCAGCAGCGCCGAGCCGCGCACGAAGCCGCCGCCGGTGGCGCGGTCGAGCTCGCCGATGCCCGAAACGATGCGCGGCGCGTCCTCGATGTCGCCGGACAGGCTGGTGAGCACGACGGCACGGCCCTTGCGGGCGTTGCGGGTGTTGGCCGGCCCGGAGCCGATGCCGCCGGCCGTGCCTTCCTCGACCAGCGTGTTCCACTCGCCGCAGGCGTCGCACTTGCCGGCCCAGCGCTGGTGCACCGATCCGCAATTCTGGCAGATGAACTGAACGCGCGATTTAGCCATTAGATGCGGCCCGATATTGGACAGGTCGGCGGGACAGCACCCCCCTCTGTCCTGCCGGACATCTCCCCCAGCAGCTTCGATCCCGGCGCCCATCTTGCAATCTCCGCGATTGGCGAAAGCCGACGCGACAGCTGATCTCCCCCCCTGAGGGGGAGATGGCCGGCAGGCCAGAGGGGGGGCGAAGGAATGAGGCCTTTCTCAAGAGCTCACTCAAACCGATCCGGCAGATGGTGCTCTTCCGCCAGGTCGGAGAAGCGGGTGAATTCGCCGTGGAAGGCGAGGCTGACCGAGCCGGTCGGGCCGTGGCGCTGCTTGGCCACGATCACCTCGGCCTTGCCGCGCATCTCGTTCATCTCGTTTTCCCACTTGACGTATTCCTCGGTGCCGAGTTTCGGCTCGCGGTTCTTGAGGTAGTATTCCTCGCGATAGACGAACAGCACCACGTCGGCGTCCTGCTCGATTGAGCCGGATTCACGCAGGTCCGAGAGTTGCGGGCGCTTGTCGTCGCGGCTTTCGACCTGACGCGAGAGCTGCGACAGCGCGATGATCGGCACGCCGAGCTCCTTGGCCAGCGCCTTCAGGCCGGTGGTGATCTCGGTGATTTCCTGCACACGGTTCTGCGAGGCGCGGGCGGAGGAGCCCTGCATCAGCTGGATATAGTCGATGACGATGAGGTCGAGGCCGCGCTGGCGCTTCAGGCGGCGTGCGCGGGCGGAAAGCTGGGCGATCGAGATGCCGCCGGTCTGGTCGATGAACAGCGGGATCTTCTGCATGGTCTGCGAGCAGGCGACCAGCTTTTCGAAGTCCATCTCGGAGATCTCGCCGCGACGGATCTTCGACGATGAGATCTCGGTCTGCTCGGAGATGATGCGGGTGGCGAGCTGCTCCGACGACATTTCCAGCGAGAAGAAGCCGACGACGCCGCCATTGGCGGCCTTGAACGAGCCGTCGGCCTGCTGGGCAGGCACATAGGCCTCGGCGATGTTGAAGGCGATGTTGGTGGCGAGCGACGTCTTGCCCATGCCTGGGCGGCCGGCAAGCACGATCAGGTCGGAAGGCTGCAGGCCGCCCATGCGGCGGTCGAGGTCGCGCAGGCCGGTGGCGATGCCGGACAGGCCGCCGTCGCGCATATAGGCGGCGTTGGCCATGTCGACGGCGGTCTTGACCGCGTCGGTGAAGCTCTCGAAGCCGCCGTCGTAGCGGCCGGTCTCGGCCAGCTCGAACAGCCGCCGCTCGGCATCCTCGATCTGGTCGGACGGCGACATGTCGACCGGGGCGTCATAGGCGATGTTGACCATGTCCTCGCCGACGGTGATCAGCGCGCGGCGCGTGGCGAGGTCGTAGATGGCGCGGCCATAGTCGGTGGCGTTGACGACGGTGACGGCCTCGACGGCGAGCCGCACGACATATTGCGCCACCGTCATGTCGCCGACCTTTTCGTCCGCCGGCAGGAAGGTCTTCAGCGTGATCGGGGTCGCGATCTTGCCCATGCGGATGAGCTCGGCCGCCACCTCGAATATCCGGCGGTGCAGCGGCTCGTGGAAATGCGCCGGCTTGAGGAAGTCGGAGACCCGGTAGAAGGCGTCGTTGTTGACGAGGATGGCGCCAAGCAGCGCCTGCTCGGCCTCGATGTTGTTCGGTGCCTCGCGATAGAGCGGTTGCTCCGCCACGCCGAATTTGCGTGCTGCCTCAGCCATGATATCCCCGATTTCGATCCCGACCTCTCGATAGCAAGAACGAGATGAGTCGGTGCTGACCTTTCTGCATCACCCGAAGGCCAATCAGCCTTGATGCCCGCTGTTCACAGGAACGGCAAACCGTCCACAGGACAGAATTCCCGTGCCCCGATTCCGGTTGACTCGGCAAGGTCGCGATTCTACGCGAAGCTGTGGAACAAATAAAGAACAAACTGTCATTCAAATATCCAGCGTGTCGCCCCAGTCCAGCCGTCGCGCGATCCTGAACGCGTCGCCGTCGCGCTTGCTGAACAGTGTCTCGCCGGCATTGCCGTCAGGCACGCAAAGCTTGAGCATCACCTTGCCGGAGCCGGCCTTCGGCGGCGCGATCACGCGCGCCAGGCGCGCTGGCGCCGGCCGCCGCGAGGCGGCGATGTAGATGAATATCTCGTCCTCCCACGGCACGTCGGCGTCCTTGGCGAGGCGATGCAGGCGCGAGCGCGCGACGCGGCGCGAGAAATGGCACCAGTCGGGCGGGACGAGCGGGCAGGGCGCCTCGTGCGGGCAGGGCGCCAGCACATGCGCGCCTGCCTCGATCAGTTGCTGGCGGACGGCAAGAATGCGCTGCCAACCGGCCGGCGTGCCCGGTTCGACGATCAGCAGCGTGCCGGTAGTCAACTGCCAGAGCCGGCCGACCAGCTTGGGCAGCGAGGCCGGCACGATCTCGTCCAGCACATAGGCGGCCGTGACCAGATCGGTGGGTTGGAGATCGGCGAGATCGATGGTGGCGTCACCCGCAAGCCATTCCGTCCTGGCGGCGATCGCCTCGGCTGCCAGCGATTGGCCGATCTTGCGCACCGCCGCACTTGCCTCGAGCATCACCGCCGCTGCGAGATCGGGCCACAGGTCGAGCGTGGCCCAAAGCATCGTGCCAGGCCCAGCGCCGATATCGAGCAAGGTCCTCGGCTGGAAGTCGGGCCTTGCCTCGGCCAGCGCATCGAGGCTGGCGCGAACGGCGGCATAGGTCGCCGGCAGCCGCGTCGCCAGATAGGCTTTGACCGCCATGTCCTCGGCCATGTGTAGGCGGCCGTCGCGCAGCTCCGCGCGGTAGCGGTCGGACAGCGTCCGCGCCGCCTGCTTGAGCACCGGCAGCGGCACATTTTCGAGCAGCCGCTCGACGCCTTGCCGGAGCGGTGCGGGGAGTTCCATGGCTCAGCCTCCGCGCGGTGCGAGCAGGATGACCGAAGCGCCGGCGATGCAGATCGCCGCACCGGCAAGGTCCCAGCGGTCGGGGCGCACTCCTTCCACCAGCCACAGCCAGCCGAGCGATGCCGCAATGTAGATGCCGCCATAGGCCGCATAGGCGCGGCCGGCGGCCGACGTGTCGACGAGCGCCAGCAGCAAGCCGAACAAAGCGAGCGAGACGAGGCCCGGCGCCAGCCATAGAGGCGACTTTCCCAGCCGCCACCAGACCCAGAACGAGAAGCAGCCGGCGATCTCGGCAAGGGCGGCGGCGATGTAGATGAGGTAGGTCATGAAAAAGGTCTCGCGATGACGAGACCTTTTTCATGCTTGGGGAGCCTATGGCAAGGACAATGGGCCAATTGAACGCGATGCCGCCGGCGCCCTATTCCCCGTCCGCCACCTTCCTGCGGCGGGCGGGTTTGGCGACCGCCGGTTCCTGCCGGTGGCCCATGTCGCGCATTTCCAGCGCCTTTTCGCATTTGGCCATGTAGTCGCGGGTGACCGGCAGCGTGTCGTTCTTCTTGGCGAGCTGGATCTGGAAGATCACCAGGTCCTGCCAGCGGAAGGCGGCCTCCGAGGCGGCGAGATAGAATTCCCACATGCGGCAGAAGCGTTCGTCATAGATCGCCTTGGCCTTGTCGCGGTTGGCGGCGAAGCGCAGGCCCCAATGCTTCAGCGTGTCGGCATAATGCAGCCTGAGCATCTCGATGTCGGTGACGACGAGGCCCGACTTTTCGATCGCCGGCATGACTTCGGAAAGCGCCGGTATGTAGCCGCCCGGGAAGATATATTTGCGGACGAAAGCGCTGGTCGCCCACGGCACGCCGGAACGGCCGATCGTGTGCAGCAGCATCACGCCATCGGGCTTGAGCAGCGTCGCAGACTTGTCGAAGAAGGTGCGGTAGTGGTTGACGCCGACATGTTCGAACATGCCGACCGAGACGATGCGATCGAAGCGCTCGTTGAGCGAGCGATAATCCTTGAGGTCGAAATGCACCCTGTCCTGCAGCCCTTGCACATGGGCTCGGTCGGTGGCGACGCCGTGCTGCTCGGTCGACAGCGTGACGCCTTGCACATCGACGTCGAAGGCCTTGGCGAGATAGAGGCCGAGCCCGCCCCAGCCGGAACCGATGTCGAGCACCGTCTGGCCGGCCTTCAGTCGGAGCTTGGCGGCGATGTGCCGCTTCTTGGCCGCCTGCGCCTCGTCCAGCGTCATGTCGGGCTGCTCGAAGTAGGCGCAGGAATACTGCATGTCGTCGTCGAGGAAGAGCCGGTAGAGATCGCCGGAGAGATCGTAGTGGCGCTGTACGTTGCGGCGTGAGCGCGACGCGGTGTTGATCTGCTGCAGCCGGCGGAAGGCGTGGCGCAGGCCTTCGATCGCCTTCGACCATGTCGCGTCGATGCCGCCGCTGCCCATGTTCTGGAAGGCGATGCGCATCACCCCAAGCACGCCGCCTTCGAGGATATCGAGTTCGCCGTCCATATAGGCTTCCGGTACCGCCAGCATCGGATCGAAGCTGATGGCGCGTTCGGCGTGCTTGGTCTTGATGTGCATGTGCACTGGCTCGCCGCTGCCGTCGCCGAAGACCACTGTCGAGCCCTTCGGCCCGGTCACCTTGAGATTGCCGGTGCGCACCAGGCGGTCGAGAAGGCGCTTCAACAGAATATTCATGACCAAATGTCCCCAACGTCAGACAGGATGGCCTGGCGCAGGGTCCCGAAATCGCAGTCGATTTCGCGCGGGGATCATGCGCCAAGTCAAAGGACTACGACGTCCTTTGTGCGTCCAAAGGACGCGCGACGCTGTAGTCTGCATCAAGATATAGGGGTTCGGAAAGTTCCATTTGGTATAAAAATGCCCGGGCGCGAGGCCCGGGCATTGGTCCAGTCGAAACCGGAGAGCGACAAGGCGTTTTCGAGCACCGCCGCGGCGCTCGATTGTGCCAGGTCAGGCGTTGTCTTCGCCGCCTTCGAACTCGGCGTTCGGGTCGAAGAAGTTTTCCGGCCGCGCATTGTCGTTGATGTCGTCGCCATAGATGGCTTCGGCCGTCGTCAGCGTCTCGCCCTTGGCCTGACGTTCGGCCTCGTCCGCGGTGCGGGCGATGTTGAGCGTGATCGTGACCTCGACTTCCGGATGCAGCGCGATCGCCACATTGGTGAGGCCGATGGTCTTGATCGGATGGTTGAGCTGAATCTGGTTGCGGTTGACCGAGAAGCCTTCCGCCGTCAGCAGGTCGGCGATGTCGCGGGTCGACACCGAGCCGTAGAGCTGGCCGGTCTCGCCGGCCGAACGCACGGCCACGAAGCTCTTGCCGTCCAGCTTTTCGGCAACCTGCGAGGCTTCCGACTTGCGCTCGAGGTTACGCGCTTCGAGCTGGGCCCGCTGGCCTTCGAACTTCTTCTTGTTGGCTTCGTTGGCGCGCAGCGCCTTGCCCTGCGGCAACAGGAAATTGCGGGCGAACCCGTCCCTGACCTTGACGGTGTCGCCCATCTGGCCGAGGCGGGAAACGCGCTCGAGAAGAATGACTTCCATGGTTTTGTTCCTTCGTCTGGAGCGTCGATCACGGGGATCGGCGCTGGATTTGTCTGGAACAGGTCAGGAAGCTCTGGCGCCTTGGCGCTTGTGTCGCTGTCCTGCCTGTCGCGGCAGTTAGAGGTTTCGCCCTCAACTCGGGATTTGATGTCCACCCAGTGGCGCCCGTCGCCGTGGGGGAAGAAGAGCGGGCGGCAAGCCGCCCGCTCAAGAGAAATCAGCGGACCACGTAGGGCAGCAGACCGAGGAAGCGGGCGCGCTTGATCGCCTTGGCGAGCTCGCGCTGCTTCTTCTGGCTGACGGCGGTGATGCGCGACGGCACGATCTTGCCGCGCTCGGAAATGTAGCGCTGCAGCAGACGCACGTCCTTGTAGTCGATCTTGGGCGCGTTGGCGCCGGAGAACGGGCAGGTCTTGCGGCGGCGATGGAACGGGCGCCGGGTCGGGATCTGGTTGATATCGACCATTATTCTGCACCCCCTTCAACACCTTCACGCGGGCGGCGCGGACCGCGCTCGCCATCGAAGCTGCGCGGCGGACGATCGCCACGGTCGCCGAACGAACGCGGGCCGCGGTCGCCACGGTCGCGGTCGCCGAAGCCGCCGCGCTCGGAGCGCTCTTCGCGCTTCTGCATCATCGCGGACGGGCCTTCCTCATGCGCCTCGACCTTGACGGTCAGGAAGCGCAGCACGTCCTCGGACAGGCCCATCTGGCGCTCCATCTCGTTGAGCGCGGCCGGCGGGCAGGTCAGGTCCATCAGCGTGTAGTAAGCCTTCCGGTTCTTGTTGACCCGGTAGGTGAGGGACTTCAATCCCCAGTTCTCGACCCGGCCGACGGACCCGCCATTCGCGGTGATGACGCCCTTGTACTGTTCGACAAGCGCATCGACCTGCTGCTGCGAGAGGTCCTGCCGGGCAAGGAACACATGTTCGTATAGAGCCATAGTGTATCGGTGCCTTTCTTCGTTTCTCTCCCGGTTCCTCGCGGCTAAAGCCTCTGCAACTTCTCTGACCCGCGAAGCGGGGAAGAAAGGAGCATGACGAGACGGTCGAGAGCGGAGACACGGGAGGCGGAAGCGCTTCTGGCTTCACACGCGGGTTTTCGAGAAAACCCTCGGCCCTCCGTTCAGCCCCCAGCAAGGACCGGCAGATTGCGGGCGTCTATACAGGAATTCCCCAGGAAGGCAAGGGAGAGTGCGTTTCAAGCAGGGGTCCTTGCTGTCGCAGTTCTGAAAAGCCGCAGCACTCAGCTCGTATGGGCAACGACCTTGTCGACCGTCTCGGGGAAGAAGTCGGGCGCGGCGTTTCGCTTGCCGAACATCATGTCGTATTGCAGCAGGCGGAAATCGTTGATCGCAGGGTCGATCTTCTTCTGCCGCGCCCAGTCGGGCGTCGCCGCGCCGGCCGGCGACAGCAGAAGGTTGCGGTCGACGACGCGGTAGCGCTCGCGCAGGGCGCCGAGGAAGCCGGTATAGTAGGGATGCGTGATCCCGGCGGTGGTCAGGATGTGGTAGGGCAGGAAGGCGGGGCTCACCGCGCCCACGTCCTCGGCCGGGCCGGTGCGGTTCGACCAGATGATCAGCGGCGTCTGGTGGTGCTCGAGCGCCGCCTCCGGCGCTTCCTTGCGCGGCGCGACATTGTCCTTGAGGAAGCCGGTCTCGACATAGACCGGCCCGAGCGGCGGCAGGTGGTCGCCGAAGAAGGCGATCACCGTCGGCCGCTCGCGCTTCTTTGCCCATTCGACCAGGCGCTGCAGGCCGCGGTCGGCGTCAGCGGAGCCTTCGGCATAGCTCAGCAGCGATTCCCGCGCCCAGGAACTGATCGGCGCGGCGACCTTGTGGGTCGGATTGTAATAGCGGTACGGCTCGTAGGGCCCGTGGTTCTGCAGGCTGACGGCAAACAGGAAGACCGGGTCTTCGCTGGCGTCCGCCTCGCGCATGATCTCATCGGTCATCGCCGCGTCCGAGGCAAGCGGTCCACGCTTCTGCATCGGCGGCAGCGTCTCCTCGGAACGGAAGTCGTTGAAGCCGAAATCGGCATAGACCGCGCCGCGGTTCCAGAACCAGTTGGTGCCCGGATGGATGGCGCGCGCCCGGTAGCCCTCGCTCTTCAGGAAGGTCGCCAGCGACGGCGTCGGCGTGCGCACATACTGCTGGTAGGGAATCGAGCCCGCCGGCAGGAAGGCGTTGGAAAAGCCGGTCAGCGCCTCGAACTCGATATTGGCGGTCATGCCGCCGAATTCCGGCGAGAACATGTAGCCGGAGCGCAGCGCCCGCACATTGGGGATCGGGTCCGGCGTGATGGTGACGCCCGGCAGCTTGGTCGGATCCCAGAAGGATTCGCTCATGACGACGATGATGTCGGGCTTCTCGTCGGGCACCGAGGCCGTCACCTGGGGCCGCTCGATCGCCGCGATCGCCTTGTCCGAATAGCCCGAAGGCGCCGAAACATGCGCCATCGGCACGTTGAGCGCGAAGGCCAGCGCAAAACCGTTGGAGGCGTAGTTTTCCTTCTGGTCCCACATGATCGGGATGATCTGCAGCCGGTCGCGGGTCCACGAGAAGGTGGCGTAATCCATGAT
>NZ_RZOJ01000264.1:0-8666 GCF_003998845.1 Mesorhizobium sp. M4A.F.Ca.ET.022.05.2.1
GAGCAGGGCCTGTCGGTGCTGATCGCCGAGGACAACGACATCAACGCCATGCTCGCCCGCGCCACGCTCCTGAAGGCCGGGCATCGCGTCAAGGTGGTCGGCAACGGCAAGGCCGCCGTCGAGGCTGTCACTGATGCCGGCCTGAAGCACCGCTTCGACGTGGTGCTGATGGACCTGCACATGCCGGTCATGGACGGGCTGGATGCCATCGCCGCCATTCGCCGCCACGAGGAGGCGCTGGCGGTGCCGCCCGTCCCGATCATGGTGCTGTCGGCGGACAGCCAGGAAAAGACCCGCCACACGGTACTGGCGCACGGCGCCAGCGGCTTCGTCACCAAGCCGCTCGACCCGGACGCCCTGGTCAGCGCTGTCGAGGCGCAGGTCGCGGCCTGAATTTTTTGCCCCCGGCACACGCCTTGGATTGCCTGGCTTTGCCCAGCTAAAGGTAGCCGGATGAAGGCATTCGCCAGCCGACGAAGTATTGCCCGCCGCTGCGTATCACGGTACTGTCACAATCCTGTTGCACCTACACCGTATCCCCGTGCCAAGAGGGATGGCTCGAAGGAGAATCACTCGTGCATACAGTTATGCCGGAATGTGACACTCGGCCGAATGCCGGCGGCGCCCTGCTCGCCGCGCGGACCGGCGATGCCGTCGCAACAGGCACCCCTCTCGGCCGCATCGGCAATCTCGAAGTGCGGCTTGCCCGCAACGAGGCCGAGATCGCGGCCGCCCAGGAAGTGCGCTACCGGGTATTCTATGACGAGCTCGGTGCCAGGAAGGACCTGTTCCAGGCGCAGAACCGTCGCGACGCCGACCGTTTCGACCCGCTCTGCGATCACCTTTTGGTGTTCGACACCTCGCTCCCCGGCCCTGAGCACCGCCGCATCGTCGGCACCTACCGGCTGCTGCGGCAGGAAATCGCGGCGACGGCTGGCGGTTTCTATTCCGAGGGCGAGTTCGAGCTGACCAAGCTGATCGCCCGTCATCCCGGTCAGCGTTTCCTCGAGCTCGGCCGCTCCTGTGTCCTGCCGGAATACCGTTCCAAGCGCACCATCGAGGCGCTGTGGCAAGGCATCTGGGCCTACATCAACCACTACGGCATCGGCGTGATGACCGGCTGCGCCTCCTTCCACGGCATCGTGCCGGCAGCGCATGCCGAGGCCTTGACCTATCTCGCCCATCACTGCCGCACCAATTCGGCTTGGGACGTCAAGGCGGTCGCGGGCCGTTACTGCCCCATGGACCTGATGCCGATCGAGGCGGTCAACGCCAAGGCCGCGATCGCGGCGATGCCGCCGCTGGTCAAGGGTTACCTGCGCGTCGGCGCCCGCATCGGCGACGGCTGCGTCATCGATCATGAATTCTCGACCGTCGACGTCTTTGTCGTCATGCCGGTCAAGGAGATCGGTGCGCGCTACGTCAACTATTATGGCGGGGAAGCCCAGCGCTTCGCGGCATAACTCAGCGAACAGCGAATACTGACCAGCGGGAGCTGCGTCAGCCCCTATTCGCTACTCCCTATTCGCTATTCGCTCTCTCTCATGGAATATCCTCCGGCCGCCGTCCGGGCCTGCTTTTGTAAGACGCAAAGGCCCAGCCGAATTTGAGCGCGCCGCCGCGCACAATGAATGCCGCGGCGAAACCCAGCAGACCCGCCGCCAACGGCGGCAGGCCGGCAAGGTCACCGACGGTGAAAAGGGCCGCACCCGCAAGAGCCGCCGTGACGTAGATCTCGGGCCGCAGAAGCACCGACGGCTCCCCCGCCAGAAGATCGCGCAGGATGCCGCCGAAGGTGGCGGTCAGCACGCCCATGATGGTGGCGACGACCGGTGAGCCAGTGATGGCGAGGCCCTTGGCGGCGCCCATCACCGAGAAGGCGGCGAGGCCGATGGCGTCGAGCCAGAGCAGCAATTTGTAGCGGGATTCGACCAGGTGGGCGCTGAAGAAGACTAGCACCGCGACCACCACGCAGATCAGCACATAGTCGCGGTTGGCGACCCAGAACACCGGCAGGTTGAGGATGACGTCGCGCAACGTGCCGCCGCCGATACCGGTGACGCAGGCCAGGAACAGAAAGCCGATGATGTCGAGTTGCTTGCGCGAAGCGGCAAGCGCGCCTGTCGCCGCGAAGACGGCGACGCCGGCATAGTCGAGAAGCTCGATGAGGTTCATGGGCTGAGCGAGTAGTGAATAGCGAATAGGGAGTAGGGCAATAGCACGAAGCCGCAGATTAGTATCTGTCCCCCTACTCACTGCTCCCTATTCGCTACTCACTATCAGGCATCCTTCTCGGCCTGCTCGTTCACCGGCCCCGGCTCGACCGGCGCCTCGGCGACAGCGGCCTTCGGGCCGCCCTTGGCGACGCCGACCATGGCTGGCCTCAGCACGCGGTCGCCGATCGAATAGCCGGGCTGGACGACCTGGACGACGGTGCCTGAGGGAACATCGGGATTGGGCACCTCGAACATCGCCTGGTGGAAGTTCGGGTCGAACTTCTCGCCTTCCGGCGCGAGCTTCTTCACCCCATGCCGCTCCAGCGCCGCAAGCATGGCGCGCTCGGTAAGGTCGACGCCCTCGATCAGGGCCTTGAAGCCGGCATCGCCCGACGCCTTGGCTTCGGCCGGAATGGCGTCCAGCGCGCGGCGCAGATTGTCCGACACCGACAGCATGTCGCGCGCGAAATTGGCCACCGCATAGGCGCGCGCGTCGTGCACGTCGCGCACGGTGCGACGGCGCAGGTTCTCCATCTCTGCCGCGACGCGAAGCGCTCGGTCCTTCAATTCCTCGTTTTCCTTCAGCAGCCGCACCAGCGCCTCGTAGTCGCCGTCGACGCTGCCTTCCGCACGTTCGCCGGTGGCCTCGGTAGGCTCCATATCCTCGGGCGCGCGTTCGTCTTTTGCCTGGTCGCTCATCGCCGTTTCCCGTCATTCCGAATGGTTTGGATTTGCGCCCGATATCGAGGTTTGAAGGCCAAAAATCAAGGGGCAAGCGAGCCAACGCAGTTTCGCTGCGTCTCCAGGGGACCGTTCGATATTAAATCAAATTTTACCTTGATCGCCGGCTTCGCTTGCGAGAAAGCGGCGGCGAGGGAACCATTGCCGGGTTGAGGGAGTTTCGAAGCCGACACAGGATTTGGGACGATGAGCGGCAACAAAAGCGAAAGGCGCGCGGAACTCGCCGCCGATATCAGACGACAGCTTGGCAGCGAAGCGACGAAGCGCTTCCTGCGCACGCTGCCGTCATTCCGCCTGGAAACGAACACGCCCGAGCATTTCCGCGACCTGCTCGACCAGCTCGATGACATCGAAACCAGGGCGGCCAACGGCGAACGCCGCCAGTAGCTGCGCATCCGCAAGACCGGACGCGCCGCCGCGCCTGAAGCAATTCCAGCAAGGCTGCGCAGCCCGGTTTCCGCCTGGAATTGCACAAGAAATCAGAGGCTTAGAGGATCAGCGGTTCCATGGGACTGGAACCGCTGCGAGCGGCGCTTTTCCCGATATTTCAAGCCGCCTTGCGTTCGTCGCGCATCAGCGCCTTGCCGTCGCGGATCTCGGTGCCGAGCACCTTCAGGCATTCGCGCATGAACGCTGCAAGGCCAGGCCAGCCCTTGGCCGATACCAGATTGCCATCGACATGGGCGCCGGTCGGCGCGACATCGATGTAGATGCCGCCGGCGAGCGTCACTTCCGGCTCGCAGTATTGCAGCGCCGCGACCTCGCGGCCGCGCACCACACCGTCGACGGCGATCAGGATCTGCACGCCGTGGCAGATGGTGAAAATCGGCTTGCCGGTCTCGTGGAAATGCCTGACCAGCGCCTGCACGCGCTTGTCGATGCGGATGTATTCCGGCCCGCGCCCGCCGGCCGCATAGACGGCGTCGTAGTCGGCCGGGTTCACCTCGGCGAAGGTCTTGTTGAGGATGTAGTCGTGGCCGAGCTTTTCGGTGTAGGTCTGGTGGCCTTCGAAATCGTGCAGCGAGGTCTTCAAGATGTCGCCGGCCTTCTTGTCGGGGCACACGACATGCACCGTATGGCCAACCGCATGCATGGCCTGTTCGAAGACGAAAATCTCATACTCCTCGCTGAACTCGCCAACGAGCATCAGAATCCTTTTGCCTGCCATGCCGGTTCCTCCCTTAGCTGGCTATTTATTTCGAGGCACGAAATATTAGCCCTATCCTAAGGGCAAGCAGGCCGGAGGGGAAGCGCAAATCGCACGATTGGTCCTACCAGATTGATTCCGTGGCGCCCGGCGAGTGATAAAGGCAAGGCTCCCGGAGCAAAACCGCATAGGCTGGTCTGACCAAGACGGCGTCAGGCAGCCGCCCGGATAATATCCGCCGCCTTCTCGGCGATCATGATCGTCGGCGCATTGGTGTTGCCGCCGACGAGTGTCGGCATCACCGAGGCGTCGACGACGCGCAGCCCTTGCAGCCCGCGCACCTTTAACTGCGGATCGACGACGGCCATCTCGTCGATGCCCATCTTGCAGGTGCCGGCCGGGTGATAGATCGTGTCGGCGCGGGCTCTTATATGCGCCATCAGCTCGGCGTCGCTGGCAGCGCCAGCGGTATAGATTTCCTTCTGGCGATACCTGGCCAGCGCCGGCGCCTCCAGAATGCCGCGCATCATCCGCACACCCCTGAGCAGAAGCTCGGCGTCGCGCTCGTCCTCGAGGAAGCGCGGGTCGATGCGCGGCGGCGCCAGCGAGTCTGGACTGGACAGCCCAACCTCGCCGCGCGAATAGGGCCTCAGCACGCAGACATGGCAGGAGAAGCCATAACCCATATGCAGCTTGCGGCCGTGATCGTCGACGATGGCGATGCAGAAATGCAGTTGCAGGTCGGGCCGCTCGGCCGCCGCGTCGGATTTGAGGAAGGCGCCGGCCTCCGCATAGGGCGTAGCGATCATGCCGGTGCCGTCCTTGCGCCAGCGCAGCATGTGCCTGAGCAGTCCGGGCAGGCCGCGGAGGCCGATGCCCATCAGCTCGGTCTCGCGCGACTTCCAGGCCAGGATGAAATCGAGATGGTCCTGCAGGTTCTTGCCGACACCGGGCAGTTCATTGACGATCGGAATGCCGTGCACTGCCAGCTCCGCCGCCGGACCGATGCCGGAAAGCAGCAGCATTTGCGGCGAGCCGAACGCGCCACCGCACAGGATGACCTCGCGCCTGGCTTCCGCCACGGCTTCGCTCTTGCCGGCACGATAGCGCACGCCCGTCGCGCGCTTGCCGTCGAGCACCACGCCGGTCGCCTGCGCGCCGGTGATGACGGTGAGGTTCGGCCGGCCCATCGCCGGATGCAGATAGGCTGCCGCGGCCGAGCAGCGCTCGCCATTGCGCCGCTCGCCCCAGAATTGCGTGACCTGGTAGAGCCCCGCCCCTTCCTGCTCGGGCCCGTTGAAATCGTCGTTACGGCGGATCTGGTTCTCGCCGCAGGCCTCGACGAAGGCTTTCGAGATCGAACGCGGCTCCTGCTGCTCGGCCACCCTGAGCGGTCCGTCGCCGCCGTGCAGCGCATCAGTGCCGCGCTGGTTGCCTTCGGCGCGCCGGAAATAGGGCAGCACCTCGCTCCACGACCAGCCGTCGCAGCCGAGATCGGCCCATTCGTCATAGTCGCGGCGGTGACCGCGCGTGTAAAGCATGGCGTTGATGGCGCTGGAGCCGCCCAAGGCCTTGCCGCGCGGCTGGTAGCCCTTGCGGCCGCCGAGCCCTTCCTGCGGCACCGTCTCAAACCCCCAATTGTTGATCCTGGGCCTGCCCGGCAGCAGCGCGATGATGCCGGCCGGCGCGCGGATCAGGAGATCCTTGCCTTCGCCGCCCGCTTCGATCAGGCAGACCGTCTTCGATGCATCCTCAGAAAGCCTGGCGGCAAGCGTGCAGCCGGCGGAACCGCCGCCGGCGATGACATAGTCGTAGCGCATGGTCTCCTCCCGGCGGATATTTCCGTCCGTGCGGTCAGAGAAAGCCTGCTTGCGCGCGTTGTAAAGACGTCGACGAGTTACCGCTGGGTCAGCCCGCGCGTTTGCGCCGCCAGGAATATTTCGGCCCCTTGGCCTCCGGCTCAGCGGTCGGCTGGTAATAGAGCCCCAGCCCGCCGGTATGGCCTTCCTCAAGTCGCTTCAAGAGCACCGGATTCGAGATTTCGAACTCGTCGAAACCGACCCGCAGCATATGCGGCAGCTGGTCGACCAGCACCTGGCCGGTAGCGCGGACCGCGCCCTCGAAATGATGGCGGCTGCGCAGCAATTCGCCCTTGGAGAAGGAGCGGCCGTCATTGAACGCCGGGAAGGCCAGCGCCACCAGCGACAGCTGGTCGAGCAGGCCGACGATCTTGTCGAGCTCGTCGCCGGGCTGCAGCAGCACCCCGATGCGTTCCCTGGCCGACTTGCGCACCTCAAGGTCGAGCCCCAGGAACGCCTGCAGCGGCAGGATGAAGCGGCCGTTGCCGGCGAGTGCCTCGGCGCTCTCGGCCTGGATCCACTCGTCCTCGCGGAAACCGTTCGGGGTCCAGAGGCGGGTTTCCGATTTGGTCGGCTCAGTCATCAAAATTCCCAAAATCCAAAAATCAAAGGATGTGTCGCGTTTCAGGGCAGGCCGAGCCCGAGCGGAGCGTCCCATGGTGCGTGAGCACTGCAGGACACCGACGATTGCGGGCCAGCCTCACCTGAATATCAACATAGCCTAAAGGGATGCGTCGGTCAGCGACTTCTCCAGGCCGGAAAGGTGGATGCCGCACTCTGTCTTGGCGTGCCCGGCCCAGCGGCCGCTGCGCGCGTCCTCGCCCGGCTGTACCGGCTGCGTGCACGGGAAGCACCCGATCGACAGATAGCCATAGGCGACCAGCGGATTTTCGCGCAGCGCGTGCGCGCGCATGTAGTCGGCCTGGTCCGAAGTCGTCCAGTGCGCCAGCGGATTAATGCGGATGCGCGAGCCGACCGCCTCGAAGACCGGAAGCGCCGCGCGCGTCGAGGCCTGGAAGCGCTTGCGCCCGGTGAACCAGGCGCGGAACGGCTCGACGCCGCGTGCCATCGGCTCGACCTTGCGCACGTTGCAGCAGGCGTCGGTGTTGGTCTCGTGCAGCCTGCCGGTCGGATCGACGCGTTCGAGCGCGGCCTCCTCCGGCTTGATCACCCTGACATCGGTGAAGCCGAAATCGGCAACCAGCGCATCGCGATAGCCGAGCGTTTCCTCGAAATGCTTGCCGGTGTCGAGGAAGATCACCGGCAGCGCGCGGTCGACCTTGGCGATCATGTGCAGCAGCACGGCGGAATCGGCGCCGAAGGAGGAAACGGCGGCGATACCGCCGCGAAACAACTCGTTCGCCGAACGCTCTATGACCTCGATCGGGCTGAGGTGCCCATAAAGCGCGTCGAGCCCCGCCGCCTCGGCGGCGACGCCGGCCTCGACATCAACGATCCGGTCAAGCGGCCTTGGTTTCGCCAGCATAGAGCGCCTCCTTGAACGGCGCGGGACCGACTCTGCGGTAGGCGTCGATAAAACGTTCCGAGGGACTGAGCCGAAGGCCGAGATAGGTATCGACGATCTGCTCGATGGCGTCGGTGATCTCTTCCGACGAGAAGCCGCGGCCGATGATCTCGCCGACGGAGGTGTTCTCGTCGGCCGAGCCGCCGAGGGTGACCTGGTAAAGCTCGGAGCCCTTCTTCTCGACGCCGAGAATGCCGATGTGGCCGACATGATGATGGCCGCAGGCATTGATGCAGCCGGAGATCTTCAGCTTCAGCTCGCCGATCTCGCGCTGCCGTTCCAGCGAAGCGAAGCGCTGCGAGATCTCCTGCGCCACCGGAATGGAACGGGCCGTGGCCAGCGCGCAATAGTCGAGGCCGGGGCATGAGATGATGTCGCTGATCAGGTTGGAGTTGGCCGTCGCCAGGCCGATGTCGACCAACGCGTCATAGACGGCCTTCAGATCGGCGCGCGCCACATGCGGCAGGATCAGGTTCTGCTCATGGCTGACGCGCAGTTCGTCGAAGGCGTATTTCTCGGCGATGTCGGCGACCGCCTCCATCTGGCTGTCGGTGGCGTCGCCAGGCACCTCGCCGATGCCCTTCAGCGAGATCGTCACCGCCGCATAGTCGGGATGGCGATGCGTCACCACATTCTGGTCGAGCCATTCCGAGAAATTCTTGGAATCGAGCCGCGCCAGCTTCACTGCCGCGTCGCCTTCCGGCCGCTCGGCCAGACCCGGCGGCGTGAAATAGGCGTTGATGGCACCGATGTCGGCTTCCGGCAGCTTCAGCTCGGCGTCCTTCAGCTCCTGCCACTCGGCCTCGACCTGGCGCGTGATCTCCTCGACGCCGGTCTCGTGGACGAGGATCTTGATGCGCGCCTTGTACTTGTTGTCGCGGCGGCCATAGAGGTTGTAAACGCGCAGAATCGCCGTGCAGTAGGAGAGAAGATCGGCTTCCGGCAGGAAGTCGCGGATCTTCCGCGCCACCATCGGCGTGCGGCCCTGGCCGCCGCCGACATAGACGGCGAAGCCGAGCTCGCCGGCCGCGTTCTTCTTCAGGTGCAGGCCGATGTCATGCGTCTGGATGGCGGCGCGGTCGCGCTCCGCACCCGTCACCGCTATCTTGAACTTGCGCGGCAGGAACGAAAATTCCGGATGCACCGACGACCATTGCCGCAGGATCTCGGCATAGGGG
>NZ_RZOJ01000265.1:0-8653 GCF_003998845.1 Mesorhizobium sp. M4A.F.Ca.ET.022.05.2.1
CGATCGCATTCCTCGGGATCGGCCACGGCGTGCGCACGCCGTGGCCGATCCCGAGGAATGCGATCGATCCGAAACTGGTGCCCGGCGGCTCCTCCTCCGGCTCGGCCGTGGCGACGGCGCGCGGCATCGTCTCCTTCGCGCTTGGCACCGATACCGCCGGCTCGGGTCGCGTTCCGGCCGGCCTCAACAGCGTCGTCGGGCTGAAGCCGAGCGTCGGCGCGCTGTCGACGGCTGGCGTCGTGCCAGCCTGCCGGACGCTCGACTGCGTCTCGGTCTTCGCGCTGACCGTCGACGACGCCTATGCGGTATTCTCCGTCGCCGCCGCGCGCGACGCGGCCGATCCCTATTCGCGTGACATCGCCGTCCAATCGCTCGCGGCGCGCCCGCCGGCGCTGAGCGTCGGTATCCCGGCAAAAGCCGACCTGAAATTCTTCGGCGATGCGGCAATGCAGGCTGGTTTCGAGGCGTCGCTGGCCTTGCTGTCGCCGCTCGGCTGCCGCCTGGTCGAGATCCCGTTCGGCGACTTCTACGCCACCGCCGATCTTCTCTACGAGGGCGCCTGGGTGGCGGAACGCTATGCCGCGATCCGCGACTTCTTCGAGGTGAACGAAGCGGCCCTCCATCCCGTGACGCGCAAGATTATCGGCGGCCGATAGGTTTCTGGCGCCGCCGACGCCTTCCGCGGGTTCTATGCCCTGCAGGCTTATAAGGCGCGGCTCGCCCCGGTCATCGCCTCCGTCGACCTGTTCTGCCTGCCGACGGCGCCAATCCACTACACGCTCGATGCCGTGCTTGCCGATCCGATCGCCACCAACAGCCGGTTGGGCACCTACACCAATTTCGTCAATCTGCTCGACATGTGCGGAATCGCCGTGCCGACCGGCACACGCGCCGACGGCCTGCCGATGAGCGTGACCCTGTTGGCCGCGGCAGGAAAGGATGGCCTCCTCGCGTCGGTCGCGCGCGACCTTCATTCAGCCAGCGATCTCACCCTCGGCGCGACCGGATGGCGGCAGCCAAGTGCTCAGCCCGCCGCCGCGCCCGCCGAGGACAGCATCGAACTGGTGGTGGTCGGCGCGCACCTCTCGGGAATGCCGCTCAATGGCCAGTTGAAGAATGCCGGAGCGCGTTTCTGCCGGGCGACGCGGACGAGCCCTTCCTACAAGCTCTATGAGCTTGCCGGCCAAATCCCACCCAAGCCCGGGCTGGTCCGGGTCGGCAGCGGCGGCGCGGCTATCGAGGTGGAGGTCTGGCGGCTTTGCGCCGATGCCTTCGGCCGTTTCGTCGCCGCTATCCCGCCGCCGCTCGGAATCGGCACCATCGAGCTCGACGACGGCACATCGGCGAAAGGGTTCCTTGCCGAAACCGCCGGCCTGCTGGCGGCGACGGATATCTCGGCCTATGGCGGCTGGCGCAATTTTGTCGCCAGGGCCCACGAGGCGCGCCGGCAACCGGAAAGCGTTCCCTCCAGATGAACGAGGGCCCCGCCGCCCGCCCGGCTTAGGGCCTCTGGAGGTTGCGCCTCAGGCCAATTCGAACCGCTCCACCGCGCGCATGATGCCGCGCAGTTCGGCGAGGCCTTTCAGCCGCCCGATCAGCGAGTAGCCGGGATTGATCCTGGTCTTGCCGATGTCGTCGGCAAGCAGGTGGCCATGGTCGGGGCGCATCGGGATACGCCAGTCGGACCGGCCTGCCATGCGCCGGCGCGCCTCTTCCTTCATCAGCGCCAGTATGACCGCCGCCATGTCGGTCGAGCCTTCCAGGTGCTCGGCCTCGTAGAAGGAGCCGTCCGCCTCGCGCGCCACGTTGCGCAGATGCGCGAAATGGATTCTTGAGGCGAATTCCCCGATCATCGCGACCAGATCGTTGTCGGCGCGCACGCCGTAGGAGCCGGTGCAGAAGGTCAGGCCGTTGGCCGGGCTGTCGACCGTCTCCAGGATGAAGCGCGCGTCGGCGGCGGTGGAGACGACCCGCGGCAGCCCGAACAGCGAGAAGGGCGGATCGTCCGGGTGGATGCACATGCGCGCCCCGACCTCCTCGGCGACCGGGATGATCTCGCTCAGGAACCAGGCAAGGTTGGCGCGCAGTTCCGCCGGGCCGATGGCGTCGTAGTCGGCGAGCGCGTCGCGCATCGTGTCGCGATTGTACTTGCGCTCGGTGGCCGGCAGGCCGGCGATCAGGTTGCGCTCGACCTTTTCGATCTGCTCGTCGCTCAGGGATTTCAGCCGCGCTTCCGCCTCCTTGAGACGCGCCGGGCTGTAGCTTGCCTCGGCATTCTTGCGCTTCAGCACGAAGACATCGTAGGCGGCGAAGTCGATCGCGTCGAAGCGCAAGGCATAGCCGGTGGTCGGCAGCCGGTACATGAGATCGGTGCGCGTCCAGTCGACCACCGGCATGAAATTGTAGCAGATGGTGGAAATGCCGGCCTTGGCCAGCGCCCGGATCGTGTCCTTGTACCAGCCGGCGTAACGCTGCCGTTCCGCCGCGCCGATCTTGATCGAGTTATGGACGGGAATGCTTTCCACCACCGACCAGGTCAGCCCGGCCGCCTCGATGATGCGCTTGCGCTCGAGGATAGTATCCAGGGGCCAGGCGCTGCCGTCATAGATGTTGTGCAGTGCCGTTACGATGCCGGTCGCTCCGGCCTGCTTGATATGGTCGAGCGTGACCGGATCGTCAGGGCCGTACCAGCGCCAGCATTGTTCCATGACACCCTCTTTTGTGATTCCGGCGGGACCTTATTGTCGGCCGCGACAGGGAGTCAAATCGGGCAGCCGCCGCCCGACGGGATACGCGTTCTTGTCGCCTGTCATCCTGCGCATTATGAGGATCGGCTACGGCGCCGCGCCTGCAAATCCCGGCGACAATCACGGAGTTTCGGCAATGAAGGATTTCGACGGCAAGATCGCCCTGGTGACTGGGACGACCGGGATCGGCCTGGCGAGCGCCAGGCGCCTCGCGGCGGGCGGAGCGGCGATCGTCGCGCTCGGTATCGACGAGAGCGCCAATGCGGCGATGCAGGACGAATTCGACCGCAACGGCGCCGCCGCGCTGGTGGCGACTGTCGATGTATCCGTGCCGGACCAGGTCGCCCAGGCGATCGCCGCCGGTGTCGGCCGCTTCGGCGGTCTGGACGTCATCGTCAATTCCGCCGCGGTGCATCCCTATGGCACCGCGACCAGCACCGACTTCGAGACCTGGAACCGGGCGATGTCCGTCAATGTCGGTTCCATCTACCTCACCGCCCACTACGGCATCCCCGAGATGATCAGGCGCGGCGGCGGCGCCATCGTCAACGTCGCCTCGGTGCAGGGCACTGCCTGCCAGCAGAATGTCGCCGCCTACGCCACCACCAAGGGCGCCATCCACACGCTGACGCGCTCGCTGGCGCTCGACTATGCCCGCCAGGGCATTCGCGTGAACTCGGTCAGCCCGGGTTCGATCCGCACGCCGATCCTCGAAAGGGCCGCGCGCGGCGACGACCCGAACGCCGATATAGAAGCAGCCTTCAAGCGCTTTGGCGAGGCGCATCCGCTCGGCCGCATCGGCGAGCCGGAGGAAGTGGCTGAACTCATCGCCTTCCTGTGCTCCTCCAAGGCGAGCTTCTGCACCGGCGCCGACTACAGGATCGATGGCGGCCTCCTGGCCGGCATTGGAGTAGGTTAGGGGGCATCGCTGGCAACGGGCCGGATGGCCGCCAAAGCCCGCACTTGCGGCGGCGCGCTGTAACCGTCTATCGTGGTTCCAAAGCCGCTCGCAACACATCCGGGCCGCCGACAGAGCCGACCGGGCAGATTTCAGGACGAGTGAAGCAACGCATCGCCAATGGCCGACAAATCGCAATTCGGGCTGACCGCTGTCGATACCGTTCCGTTGCATGAGAAAGTCTATCTGGAGCTCGTGCGGGCTCTGATGTCGGGCCAGTTGCAGCCCGGCCAGAAGCTGACCTCGCGCAAGCTCGCGAAGGAGCTCGGCACCAGCGACATGCCGGTGCGCAGCGCCTTCACCCGGCTGCAGGCCTTGAGGGCACTGAGCCCGATGCCGAACGGCAGCGTCGAGGTGCCGCTGATCTCGGCCGAACGCTTCTCGCAATTGACCGCCGTGCGCACCATCCTGGAAGGTACGGCCACCGAGCTCGCCACGAAACGCATCAACGGCAACAATCTGCGCGCCATCCGCCGCCATTGCACCGAGCTCACCCAGGCCGCGCGCGGCGGAAACATCGACGACTATCTGCGCAAGAACCACGACTTCAAATTCTCGATCTACCGCCACTGCGGCAACGAGCAGATGATCTTCCTGATCGAGACGGTGTGGATGCAGGTCGGTCCGTTCCTGAGGAACCTGGCGATCGGCTTCGAGGACGGCCTCGCCGGCATTCTCGGCATCGACTATCACGAGGAAGTCGTCGCGGCGATCGAGGCGCAGGACGGCGAACGGGCCCGCGCGGCCATCGTGCGCGACATCGACGAGGGTGCGACACATATCCTCGGCCAGGTGAAATTCCCGGACCTGCGCCACTAGGCAGACTGCAGGGCCCATTCGAGCACAAGCCGAAGGCGCCAAATCACGGCTTGGCTTTCCCGCGTCATCCAGCTATGTTGCGATCGCAGATCGCACAATACGGACCTGAAATGCCCCCCGATATCCCAGCTAGCAAATTGAAAAAATGAAGGAAAATTGCCTGGAAGCATCCATGGCGACCTTTCATGAACTCACAAGCTGAAAAATGGATATCGTAGCCGCGATGGCTACAGAAAGAACCAAGGGGCTGGAAATTGAGCGATGCAATTGCGGACGTTTTGAACTGGCTTGAAAGCAGGGAGGACATCCAGAGCCTGAGGGCCGCGGTGTGCGATCTGAACGGGATCATGCGCGGCAAGCGCATTCCCGTCGAGCAGGCGCGTAAGGCGCTCGAAGGCAAGCTGCGCATGCCCTACTCGCTGATCGGGCTCGACATCTGGGGCGAGGATATCGAAGGCAATGCGCAGGTCTTCTCGACCGGCGACGCCGACGGGCTTTGCCAGTGGACCGGGCGCGGCATCCTGCCCGTCAACTGGACGGCGCATCCGACAGCGCTTCTGCCGCTGTGGCTCGCCGATGAAAACGGCGCGCCCTATCTCGGCGACCCGCGCCGCGCGCTCGCCCGCATTCTCGACCGCTACGCCGCGCTCGGCCTGACCCCGGTCACCGCGACCGAGCTCGAATTCTACCTCGTCGACCCGACGTCGCAGCGCCCCGTCGGTCCGGTTTCACCGATCACTGGCCGGCGCCTCGATTCCGATGCCGCGCTCTCGATCGACGAGATCGACGATTTCGAGGCCTTCATCCATGACGTCTACGAGGCCTGCCGCATGCAAGGCATTCCCGTCGACACCGCGATCGCCGAGAACGGCGTCGGCCAGTTCGAGATCAACCTCAACCATGTGCCGGACGCCTTGCGCGCCGCCGACGACGCCGTTCTGTTCAAGCGCACCGTCAAGGGCATCGCCCGCAAGCACGGCTTTGCCGCCTGTTTCATGGCCAAGCCTTATGGGGAGCGCGCCGGCAACGGCTTCCATGTCCATTTCAGCGTCATCGATAAGGACGGCCGCAACATTTTCGACGACGGCAGCGACCAGGGCTCCGACACCATGCGTCATGCAGTCGGCGGGCTGCTTGCGGCGATGGCGGAGAGCACGCTGGTGTTCGCCCCGCACTTCAATTCCTATCGCCGGCTGCGGCCGCGCTCCTACGCGCCGACCGCGGTTGCCTGGGGCTACGAGAACCGCATGGTGGCGATCCGCATTCCCGGAGGGCCCTCCGCGGCGCGCCGCATCGAGCATCGCGTTTCCGGCGCCGACGCCAATCCCTACCTGGTGCTGGCGGCAATCCTGGGCGCGGCGCTGATCGGCATCGAGAAAGAACTGTCGCCCGGCGAACCGACCGGCGGCGAGGGACAAGGGCTCACGCTGGCGAAGCTGCCGCCGGACTGGGCCTCGGCCATCGCCAGCTTCGAAGGCGGGCCACTGGTGGCGGAGATCTTCCCGGCCACGCTGCGCCAGTCCTTCGTCGCCTGCAAGCGCCAGGAACTGAACACCTTCGCGCTCAACGTCAGCGACTTCGAGATCGAGACTTACCTGGAGAGCGTCTAGAGCATTTCCGGGAAACGGTTCGGCGGCGATTGTCATCAGCAGGTGGACGCTCAAGCGACGGTTGGCTCTTGCCAATCGCGCCCCCTGGCAGCAATCTCAGCTCAACAGCCGCGCATGGGAGTGAGTGTCGGCGTGAGGGGATTTTGCCATGACCCGCGATCAGATGCTCGCTCACCTCCGATCCGCTGACGCCGTTGCCCGCGACACGGCCGCGCATGGCCATCATCCGTTCGGTGCGGTGCTGGTCGGCCCGGATGACCGCGTGCTGATGCGGCAGGGCAATCTCGACACGGTGCGCCATGCCGAGACCGAACTCGCCCGGCGCGCAGCGACCGCCTACCGGCCAGAGTTTCTCTGGACCTGCACGTTGGTCACGACGGGCGAGCCCTGCGCAATGTGCACAGGCACGCTCTACTGGGCGAATATCGGCCGGCTGGTCTACGGCTTCGAGGAGACCGACCTCCTGGCGCTCACCGGGGATCACCCGGAGAATCCGACGATGAGTCTTTCTTCGCGCACCGTACTCGGCTCCGGCCAGAAAAAGATCGAGGTCTTTGGCCCTTTCCCCGAAATCGCGGACGAGTTGCTCACACCACATCGCGATTTCTGGAATCGCTAACAAGCACCACGCCATGCGACGGTCCTCCCTGGACGATCGTCGCTCCGAATTCCCATTTGCTTTCCGCTGATACCGTTCGGCGGCAGGCTACGCGGCAACGCCTTTGTTTTCGATGGAGCGAGCTATCGTCTGGAGCCAAATACCGGTTCATCGTGATCAGACGCTTGCCGGTCTCTCGACAAGGTCAGTGACGAGGCGATTGAGGTCATCTTAGCTTAGCCTAACGAATGTCTACAAGTTTGATAGACATTTGAGTCGGAGCAAGTCATACTGCCCTTCCAGTGCCTGGCCTTTTCGCATTCGTGTTCGAATGATCAGGAGATGACGATGACGCAGACATTTCTGGAGATCGTTCCAGATCCCATCACCATCAGGCCGGTGCAATAGACCAATCAATTCACCAAGGGCGCGGGGGCGTTGACAGCATGGATTGCTGCCGCGATCGAGGAGGAAACCGATGACCACACGCCTGCTGCCCGCCCTGCACGAGGGCCATGCCCCAATCCAGTTGCATGGCGCCTTCGACGAGGCTCTGGAAGCCTACCAGGCCTGGACTCCGGGCACGGACGAGCCGCAAGTCGAGTTCGAAGGCCATATGATCCCGATCAGCTCGGTCTTCGGTCGCATGCGGACCTGCACCGACATCCTGCCTTGGCGCATCGAGGCCGATGTCCTGGACACCGTCGGCGGCATGTTGCCCGCCGGCGGCGAAAGGTCGATCACCTACGCCGATGCCGCGCTCGTCCTTCGCGCCCTGTGCGTGGATCGCCTTCGCGACGACGGCGGCGTCCGCGTTGCGGTGAGATGAGGTCATTGCGCGTCACGTGAGGCCGTCCAACCTGACGCGCCTTGGCTGCACGCACCTGCAAGAGGCAGAAAGCGGGACCGGTCGTACCGTACTGGTCCCGCTGGTCTGCGTGTCATGAAGCAAGATACGCGGCACGTTCGATCGCGATCATCCGAACGGGCAGGCGGTGATAGAATCTCAAGCCGGCATTGCCACAGCGCTCGGCACGGGCGTCAGCGTGCCGCCCAGGCCAGCCCGCGGCGCAGGATGGTCCGCATCTGCGGTACCTCGAACTCCTTGGCCACATGCCCCAACGACGAGTAGAACACCCGACCCTCGCCGTGTCGGCGCTTCCAGACCACCGGCATGACGACGCCGTCGATCCACGGCGCGTGCGCGCCGGTGAAGGTGGTGGTCGCCAGCACCTCGTTCGAGGGGTCGACATGCATGTAATACTGCTCGGAGCGGTAGCGGAAATCGTCGATGCCGCTCATGATCGGATCGTCGCGGCGGGCGATGTCGACCCGGTAGTCGATGATGTTGCCGGGATGGGCGACCCACTGGCCGCCGCACATGAACTGGTAGTCGGTCGAATCGCGAAAGGCGTCGCCCATGCCGCCATGATAGCCGCCAAGGCCGACGCCGCCCGCGATTGCGGTGGTGAGGTTGGACTCCTCGGCCTTGGTAAGCTTGGACATGGTGTAGATCGGCACGATCAGGCTGAGATCGGCGATTGCGGGATCGGCGAATGCCGCGGTCGAGGTCTCGACGCGAACGGCAAATCCCTCTTCCTCGAGCATCGTCTTGACGGCGCGCGCGCCGAGTTCCGGCTCATGGCCCTCCCAGCCGCCCCATACGATCAGTGCCTGCCGCATCTTCCGCTCCTTATGCTTAGCCGCGCGGCCGGACCTGCGGCATCGCGATGCCGCCGACCATCGCTGCAAAGTTCTGCCGAGTCGAGCTGAAAGACCGTAGGGTGACAAACGAAAACGGCCCGCGCGAGGCGGGCCGTTTTGTATTTGGTTGCGGGGACAGGATTTGAACCTGTGACCTTCAGGTTATGAGCCTGACGAGCTACCGGGCTGCTCCACCCCGCGTCAACTACGAGCAAGC
>NZ_RZOJ01000266.1:0-8630 GCF_003998845.1 Mesorhizobium sp. M4A.F.Ca.ET.022.05.2.1
CCTCTCGGCCAACGGCTGCGCGGGCAGATCGGGCGAGCCGAGCTTGATATAGAGACCCCAGCTGACCAGCGGCACCGCCAGCACGGCGACCGTCGCGACCAGCCTGGTCGCGACCAAAGGCCGCCGCGCGACCGCGCCTGACGGACCCGCGGCACCCAGGCGCAGGATGCGGCGGCCGATTTCGGCGCGCGCCTCCTCGGCCTCGGCCGGCTGGATCAGGCCGCGAGCCACGTCGCGGTCGAGCTCGGACAGCTGGTCGCGATAGACTTCAAGATCGTTATCACCGGCGCCGGACTCATCCTTGCCGGCGCCGGCCAAAGGCAGCAGCACTGCCAGGCTGGCGCCCAGCGTGAGGATGGCGGCTATGACCCAGAACAGCATGGTTCTTCCAATAACGGCAGAGCCCTGCCCTGCCAACTCAGGCACACTGCGACGCTTTGGCGGCCAATGCGCCGCCCGTCCTTGATCGACGTCAACCGGACAGATTCTAACCGGGCAAAATGTCAGGTCAGCGGCGTCCAGCTGCCGTCGCCGTTGCGGCAGGCGGTGCCGCGCGCCGTGGCGCTGGCAGCGCCGGTGAACACGGTGTGGGTGTATTGCCGGCAGTCCTGCGAGCCTACCCGGTAAGGCTGGGCGGCGACGACTTCGCCGGAATGGCCGGTGCTCTCGCTCTTCCAGGTCACCTTCTGGCCGCTCGCCGTATATTCGAGCGCCTTGTATTCGGCTTCCAGCGCCTTGCGCTTGTCGGTGTCGTCAAGGCTGGAGCCGATCGATCCGCCGACAAGGCCGCCGTTCATGGCCGAAATGATGGTGGTGGCCACCTTGCCGCCGGCCGGGGGCGCGGCAGCCAGCGACGGCTTCGCGTCAGGGCCGCTGCGACCCAGCGTCGTGCAGCCGGAAACGGCCAGCAGTACGGAAACGAGCGCGACGCGAATCTTCATGCCAACAACCGGTTTTCTCGAGAAGGATGAGCTGGGGGCGGCGCCATCGGGAAAATAGGCGTGGCCATAGTGTTGATATTTGTCGGAAATTTGGCCGCGGCCGGCGACCTACGAAGCAATCGAAACGGCGCATACCATGCGCCGCCCATCGATGTCGACCGGGCCCGGCAAGGTATCACTGAAGGCTCCGCAATCGCACCACCGCCTTCAGCCCACCCATGGCGGAACGCTCCAGCGCAAGTGCGCCGCCATATTCGTTGACGAGGTCGGCCACAATGGCGAGCCCCAGCCCGGTGCCGGGCTTGGTCTCGTCGAGCCGGCGGCCGCGCTTCAGCGCCTCGCGCGCGCTGTCCTCGGGAATGCCCGGACCGTCATCCTCGATAGCGATCTCGAACAGGTTTGCGCCGACGCCGTCCTTGCCCGAAACCGGCGCCACCGATACGGCGACGGCGCGCTTCGCCCATTTCATGGCGTTGTCGAGGAGGTTGCCCAGCAGCTCCTCCAGATCCTCGCGCTCGCCGCCAAAGATGATCTCGGTAGCCGGCAGCGACAGCGTGAGACTGGTTTCGGGCTTGAGCTTCTGCAGCACGCGGACCATGCGCTGCACCAGCGGCGCCACCGGCGTGCGGTAGACGACGCTGTCGCGCTGTGCGGCGACGCGCGCCCGCTGCAGATAGTGGTCGACCTGCTTCTGCATCGAGGCGGCCTGCTCGGCGATGAGCTGCCCCTTGGCGCCGCCCAGCGCTCGGCCCTCGTTGAGGAGCACCGCGAGCGGCGTCTTCAGCGAATGGGCAAGGTTGCCGACCTGCGTGCGCGAGCGCTCGACGATGCGCTTGTTGTTCTCGATCAGCGCGTTGGTCTCGTTGGCGAGCGGCTCGATCTCGGCCGGGAAGCGGCCATCGAGCCGCTGCGCAGTGCCTTCGCGCACCATGGCCAGCGCGTTGCGCACCCGGCGCAAGGGCTGCAGGCCGATCAGGATGGCGATGGCGTTGATGGCGATCATGCCGACGCCGAACAGCGACAGATAGGTGAGCAGCCGGCGCTGGAAGCTGGCGATCTCCTGCTCCAGTTCGGTATGGTTGCCCATAACGCGGAAGCGCGCGGCGCGGTTCTTGGCGTCGAGGACGAACTCGCTCTCGAACACTTCGAGCTCCTCGCCCTTGATGCCTTCGGTCGAGTAGCTGCGCTGGAAGTTCGCGTTGAACGGAACCTCGGCGACGGAAGGCGACAGGACGGACGTCGTCATTGAGGAGGAATGGATCTCGCCATGGACGCCCTCGGAGGCCGGCTCCACCGACCAGTACCAGCCGGAATTCGGCTCGGAAAAGCGCAGGTCGCCAAGATCCGGCGCGCCGGTGAGCGCCCCATTTTCGGAAATGCCGACCGAGCCGATCAGATTGAACAGATGCGCCGACAAGAGGCTGTCGAAACCGCGCTCGCTCGCCTGGCGGTAAAGCGTGGTGATGAGGGTGAAGATGACGACCAGGGTCAGGATCGCCCAGATGGTCGAGAAAGCAATGACGCGGAAAGCCAGCGAGCGCGGCCATAGCCGAGCCGAAAAAGGTTTCCTTGCGATTGTAGCGAGCGGTTCCGCCTTACGCCTCCGGCTCACGCATGCGGTAGCCCATGCCGCGCACGGTTTCGATCATGTCGATGCCCATTTTCTTGCGCAACCGGCCGACGAAGACCTCGATGGTGTTGGAATCGCGGTCGAAATCCTGGTCGTAAAGGTGTTCGACCAGCTCGGTGCGCGACACCACCTCGCCCATGTGGTGCATCAGGTAGGCAAGCAGGCGAAATTCGTGCGAGGTCAGCTTCAACGGCACGCCGTCGACATCGGCCTTCGAGGCCTTGGTGTCGAGGCGCAGCGGCCCGCAGGTCAGTTCCGACGAGGCATGGCCGGCGGCGCGCCGGATCAGCGCCCTGACCCGCGCCAGCACTTCCTCAATGTGGAAGGGCTTGGTGACATAGTCGTCGGCACCGGCGTCGATGCCGGCCACCTTGTCGCTCCAGCGGTCGCGCGCGGTGAGGATCAGCACCGGCATCTTGCGGCCGCCGCGGCGCCAGCGCTCGACCACGCTGATACCGTCCATCTGCGGCAGGCCGATATCGAGGACGACGGCGTCGTAGGGCTCGGTGTCGCCGAGGAAATGCCCTTCCTCGCCATCGAAGGCGCGGTCAACGACATAGCCGGCATCGATCAGCGCATCCGACACCTGCCGGTTGAGATCCTTGTCATCTTCGACGACGAGCACACGCATGCCGGAGTTCAAACCTCTTGACGTTCAGGGCAGATATACTGCGATTCCAACAGCTTGGGAAACTTCGATATCAATTCAGCGGAACGACGATCTCGGTGCGGCGCGGGCGCTGCCCATCCTTGCCGGGCACCAGCACGACGATGACGCAGACCGCCTGGCCGCCACGCGTCGCCTGCGAGGCCTTGGCCAGCGTGCCGCCATTCTGCGCCGCCACCTGCTGGCCGATCGCATAGCAGTCCGACGCCGCGACCACGAAGGGCTGCGTGTCGTCAGGCGCGATGGCCGGAGCCGACATCGCCTGCGACGCGAGCAGACCGGCTGCTGCGAGGGCCAGCATCGCGGTTCGGAGATGGGTGCGAAGCGTTTTCATGACAGGCGTTGTAACGCATCGGTGCTGAACGTGAAATGAACGGTAACCGCCTGAAAAACCATGCCTGCAAACACCCCCTGAGCCGCAAAGCCGAGCATTGCGATCTGCCGTTCCCCCCTCAGGCCCGGTGCCGGGCTCATAACCGGAAAACCGCCGTCACGGCTATTGTTTTCGGATGCGGAACTTCCGCCTTTCCCTAGCTAGGATACGAAGGCCCGACGACCAGAGGAGCACGCTATGCGACGTGAACAACTTGCCGAACTTTACCGAGGCTACATCGCGTGTCTCAACGCCCAGGACTGGGCCAATCTAGGCCGGTTCGTCGGCGAGGCGGTGCAGTACAATGGCGAAACGGTGGGACTGTCGGGCTATCGCCGCATGCTCGAAGGCGATTTCCAGGCCATTCCCGATCTCCGTTTCAGCATCGAACTCCTGGTTTGCGAGCCGCCGCGCGTGGCTGCCCGCCTGCATTTCGACTGCACCCCCAAAGGCAGGTTGTTCGGATTGCCCGTGAACGGCAAGCGGGTCAGCTTCGCCGAGAACGTGTTCTACGAATTTCGCGATGCGCACATATGCGAGGTCTGGTCGGTCATCGACAAGGCCGAGATCGCGGCTCAGCTTTAATGCGATCCGTCAGGCGTCTTCCCGCGTGACGGCGCGGAAGCGCAGCAATCCATGATGGACCGCAAGATCCTCGTCGTAGCGAGCCTCGGCGAACTCCAGCGACAGGCGTGTTTGCCCGCGCGGACCGATGGACAGCGCCGCTCCCGCAAGGCGCGCCTCGATGCGGTTCATGATGAGGCGCGTTTCAGCCTCGCCTTGGGCCTTCGACCAGACATGCAGCGTGACAAGCTGATCGGCGTCGTTGTCGGCGCCGGTGTCCTGGTTGAAGGCGCTGGTGTGGCCGCATGTCACATAGGGGAAGGCAGCGTTCTCGGTTGCCCGCTCGAGCAGGCCGGCGCCGCCCAGCAGCGCCGTCAGCTTCGCGTCACTCTTCAATCTCTGGAACAAGGCCTGCAGCAAATCGTCGGGCGCCGTCATCGTCGTCTCCGCTCGCCAGTCACGCCTTGGACAATCTACTCTTCAATCTCTGGAACAAGGCCTGCAGCAAATCGTCGGGCGCCGTCATCGTCGTCTCCGCTCGCCAGTCACGCCTTGGACAATCCCTTGCGCCGCCAACAGTCTTCACATGCAGCGTAGCCGCGTCGCAAGACCCGCGCCAGACTGCATGATACTTCCTGTCCGGATGATGAATGATCTCCGTCAAGACACCGGCGCAGCGCCGCCCTCCTCGGTGCGTCGGGCGATGAACTCGTCGAGCACGCTGGCCGTGGCGGCGGCCGAAGCCGGCGGCTGGAAGTCGGCGAGCAGCCGCTTCCAGATGCCGGTAGCGCGCTCGGTGGCGCTCTTCGAACCGGCCTGCGTCCAGTTGCCGAAGTTCGACCAGTCGGCGACCAGCGGCTCGTAGAAGGCGGTGCGGTAGCGCGCCATGGTGTGACCGGCGGAGAAGAAATGGCCGCCCGGTTGCACCTCCGCGATGGCCTCGAAGCCGATGGAATCCTCGTCGCCGGGTGTCCTCGCGCAAAGCTCGGCGACTGTCTGCAGCGCCTCGATGTCGGTGATCAGCTTCTCGTAGGAGACGCTCAGCCCCCCTTCCAGCCAGCCGGCGGCGTGGATGCAGACCGTGGCGCCGGCCAGCACCGAGCCCCACAGCGCGAATTGCGTCTCGTGCGCGGCCTGCGCGTCGGAAATATTGGCGGCGCTGCCGCCGCCGGAGCGCCAGGGCAGGCCGGTGAAGCGGGCGAGCTGGCCGGCGCCGAGCGTCGCCTTGACGTGCTCGGGCGTGCCGAAGGCCGGCGCGCCCGACTTCATGTCGACATTGGAGGAGAAGGAGCCGTAGACGACCGGCGCCCCGGGTCGCACGATCTGCGCCAGCGTCAGCCCGGCCAGCGCCTCGGCATGCTGCAGCGTCAGCGCGCCGGCGACCGTGATCGGCGCCATGGCGCCAGCCAGGCAGAAGGGCGTGATGATCGAGACCTGGCCGGCCCTGGCGAAATCGATGATGCCTTGCGCCATCGGGATGTCGAGCTGGCGTGGCGAATTGGTGTTGATGACGGTGTAGCAATGAGCGCCGGCGCGGAACTCGTCCTCGGAGAGGCCGCGCGCCAGGCGGACCAACTCGAAACTGTCGTCGACCTGCGGAGTGCCGCGCGCGAAGACGAACGGGAACTTGTCGGAGAGCGTCAGCTGCGCCCGGTTGACGGCATAGTGACGGAAGCGGTTGTCGACATCCTGCGGCTCGATCGAGGGACAAAGCATGTGCAGCACGTCGAAATGCTGGATGAGCTTGGTCAGTTCCTCGTAGGCGGCCAACGCGCCCGGCCGCCGGCCGCGTTCGAGATCGGTGACGTTGGGCGCGCCGGCCCCGGCGAGGAAGGTCATCGAGCCCAGTTCAAGCATCAGATCGCGATCGCGCGCGCCGCCATGGGCCCGGATCGAGCGCGGCGCCGAGGCCAGTGCCGCCTCGACCAAGTCGCGGCCGATGCGCACCATCTGGCTGTCCTCGTCGACCAGCGCGCCAGCGCCGGCCAAGACATGCCGCGCCTCCGGCAGCAGCACCTTGATGCCGAGTTCCTCCAGCACGCGCAGCGCCGTGTCGTGGATCGCCGCGACCTGGTCTTCGGAGAAGATCGGCTGCGGCAGGAACGGGTTCTTGAGCGACCGGTAGTCCGGCCGGCGGCTTGACTCGCTGCCCGCCTCGCCGGTGCGTCCACGCCGGCGTTCGCGCCTCAGATCGCGGGCGACATCTTCAACCATGCCAGATCCTCCTTGGAACAGGATGACTTCTTCGAAGCGTCATCCCGTTCCAACTTATCCTCTTGTTTGAGCATGATCTTTTCCGAAAACCGGTTCCCACTTTCGGGATCATCCTCTATTGCCGCATCGCTTTGCCGTCGGGGTCGTGGGGTGAGGCGGGGATGACGCGCGCCGGCCGTTCGACGCCGACAATGTGCACCGAAAGCTCCGTCCCCTCCCCGGCGAAATCGTCGTCCACCAACGCCAGCGCGACGCTCTTGCCAATCGTGTAGCCATAGCCGCCGGAGGTGACGAAGCCGACGCGCCGACCCTTGTGCCAGACCGCCTCGAAGCTGAAGCACCGAGGCGCCGACGACACCTCCTCCGATGACAACCGCGATAATGCGACTTCACGAGCCTCTCCCTCTCGTTGGAAGCCGTTACCATATATCTACTGTACATATGTGTCTAGACACTTATGTCCAGAGCTTGCGCGCGGTGATCCGGCGTGCCACTTGTGTGTCCATGATCATGATTTCGCCGCAAGACGAGCCGGCGCCCGGCAACATCAAGGTAACGCGCTCGGACTGGATCAACCTCGCGCTGCAGACGCTCATCTCCGACGGCATCGAGAGCGTGCGCGTGCTGCCGCTCGGCCAGAAGCTCGGCGTGTCGCGGTCGAGCTTCTACTGGTATTTCGAAAGCCGCCAGGATCTGCTCGACCAGTTGCTGAAGCATTGGCATGAGACCAATACCAAGGCGATCGTCGAGCGCGCCCAGCGCCCTGCCGCAACCATCATCATGGGCGTGCTCAACGTGTTCGAATGCTGGGCCGACGAGCGCATGTTCGACCCGAGGCTCGACTTTGCCGTACGTGAATGGGCCAGGCGCTCGGACGATGTGCGGCGCATGATCGACCAGGCCGACGACGATCGCCTCACCGCTATCCGCGACATGTACCAAAGACACGGCTTTGACGCGGAGAATGCCTTCATCCGGGCGCGCGTGCTTTACTATATGCAGATCGGCTACTACGTCCTCGACCTCAAGGAACCGGTCGAGGCCAGGGTCAGCCATCTCGCGGCCTATCTTCGCGCCTTCACCGGCCAGGAGCCGAGCGAGGCCGATGTGGCGCATTTCATGCGCTTCATCGCGGCGCGGTGATATCGCTCGAGCACCCGGAATCAACCTTAGCGATCAACAAAGCTTGTCTGTGGCTTCGCTACCCTTGTGAGCGGTGATAAAATGGTCGAATAGTCAGGCAGGGAGCCACCCTCGAAACTGCCTATGCCGTTTTGGGGAAGTTGGCTGGGCGGAATTCTGGAATGGCAAGTCCTTTGAGACCACGCAAGAGAAGAGGCCGCATTGCCTCGGCGCTGCTTGCCGTCGACGCGTGGCTCGATTCCTCGCTCTACGAAATCGGCTTCAAGGCAGGCCAGTTCTGGGAAGCGGCGACCATCTTTTTCCGACGCTTCCGCGTCAAGGGCTGGCGGCGCGGCATCATCGAGGTGCTCAGCGAAGGCTTCACTATGGGCGCTGGCGGCATCGTCGTGCTGCTTGCGCTGGCGATGCCTGCCTTCGAGATCACAGCCGGCGACTGGCGCGCGCAGGGCGACTTCGCCGTCACATTCCTCGACCGCTACGGCAACGAGATCGGCCAGCGCGGCATCATCCAGCGCGACTCGGTCCCGGTCGACGAAATGCCCGACCATGTCATCAAGGCGGTGCTGGCGACCGAGGACCGGCGCTTCTTCGACCATTACGGTATCGACGTGCTCGGCCTGTCGCGCGCCATCTTCGAGAACGTCCGCGCCAACTCGGTCGTGCAGGGCGGCTCCAGCATCACCCAACAGCTGGCCAAGAACCTGTTCCTGACCAATGAGCGCACCTTCGAGCGCAAGATCAAGGAAGCTTTTCTCTCGTTGTGGCTGGAAGCCAACCTGTCGAAGAAGGAGATCCTGCAGCTTTATCTCGACCGCGCCTATATGGGCGGCGGTACATTCGGCATCGAAGCGGCGGCGGATTTCTACTTCGGCAAAAGCGTCAAGGACCTGAACCTCGCCGAGGCGGCAATGCTGGCCGGCCTGTTCAAGGCGCCGACCAAATACGCCCCGCACATCAACCTGCCGGCCGCCCGCGCGCGCGCCAATGTGGTGCTGTCCAACCTCGTCGATTCCGGCTTCATGACCGAAGGCCAGGTGCTGCAGGCGAGGCTGCATCCGGCCGACGTCGTCGACCGCGGCGAGCAGAAGAGCCCGGACT
>NZ_RZOJ01000267.1:0-8627 GCF_003998845.1 Mesorhizobium sp. M4A.F.Ca.ET.022.05.2.1
CAGCACCAGCACGAACAGGCCACCGAAGATCACGAACAGGCGTGCGAGCATCAGCACCAGCGATCGTTGAAAGTCAGCTGCACTGTACCCGCATCAGCGTGTCGATAAAGAGGCAATTCGGCTGCGTCCTCGGCAAGCAGGGAGCTGTGGGGACAGTCCGCCGCGTCAATGCCGCGCCGCTTCCATCAGGGCGGACAAGACCGCACCCGTGCAAAGGCTGATCAGGAATTTCTTCGCAACGAACTCGATGGTCGAGTCGTGGAACGTCAGGATGAAATGCCGATAGTCCGAAAACAGCTCAGGCATATGGGATGGATGAACCCGATTGGCCTTTTCCAGGGAAGCGATCCAGGACGAGTTGAAGACTTCGAACGCAGAATATGGTTGCAGGCCGAGACCATAGAGCCGATGCCCGCTGATGGCTTCATCGTTCGGCGGACCGAATTGAAGCGCCAGGTATGGTTCCACCGTCAGGATTGCGACGGATTGGTCGCCTGTCGCGGGCGAAACCGAGCGCGCGTTCGTGCCATCGAACGAAGGATCCGGAACGTCGGCGAGATACGCGATCAACAGCCGCTCTTCATTTGCAAAGACATGCGGCAATGGCGCGCCGGCCGATGATGGTGGCACCTCGATCGGCAGCAGGGCCTCGGCCGCCGACATGACTAGTGACCAACACGGGGCAGGATCTTGCCCGGGTTCATGATATTCAGCGGATCGAGCGCCTGCTTGATCGTGCGCATGACCTCGACGCCATGGCCGAGCTCGTGACGCAGGAAGCCAACCTTGCCCTGGCCGATGCCGTGCTCGCCGGTGCAAGTGCCGTCCATGGCGATGGCGCGCATGTTGAGCCGCGCGACGAATTTTTCCGCCAGCGCGATTTCCTGCGGGTTGTCGACATCCATCAACACCAGCACGTGGAAGTTGCCGTCGCCGGCGTGGCCGACGATCGGGGCGATCAGGCCCATCTCGGCAATGTCGGCCTCGGTCTCGGTGACGCATTCGGCAAGCCGCGAGATCGGCACACAGACATCGGTCGACAGCCCCTTGGCGCCGGGCCGCAAGGTCAGCGATGACCAATAGGCGTCGTGCCTGGCCTTCCACAGTTTCGTCCGCTCCTCGGCAACGCTGGTCCACAGGAACGGACCGCCGCCATTCTCCTCGGCGATCATGCCGAAGGGCCTGTTCGGCAACGCCGGCATCGCTGCCGTGGAATTCGACGAACAGGCACGGGCCTTCCGGGTAGTCGAGCTTGGAATAGTTCTTCATCGCCCGCATCTGCAGCGCATTGACCAGTTCGATGCGCGCCACCGGAATGCCCATCTGGATCGTCGCGATCACCGTCTTGCAGGCCGCCTCGAGGCTGGGAAACGGGCAGACGCCGCCGGAGATTGCCTGCGGGATGCCCTGCAGCCTGAGCGTCAGCGCCGTGATGACGCCCAGCGTGCCCTCCGAGCCGATCAGCAGCCGCGTCAGGTCGTAGCCGGCCGAGCTCTTCTTCGCCCGCTTCCCAGTCGTTACCGCCTCGCCATCGGCCATCACCGCCGTCAGCGACAAAACGTTCTCGCGCATCGTGCCGTAGCGCACAGCGTTGGTGCCGGACGCCCGCGTCGCCGCCATGCCGCCGAGCGAGGCATTGGCGCCGGGGTCGATCGGGAAGAACAGCCCGGTGTCGCGCAGATGCCGGTTGAGGTCCTCGCGCGTCACGCCTGGCTCGACGGTGCAGTCGAGATCCTCCGGATTGACCGCGAGGATCCGGTTCATGCGCGAAGTGTCGATCGAGATGCCGCCGCCCGGCGCGTTGGTGTGGCCTTCGAGGGAGGAGCCGACGCCGAAGGCGATCACAGGCACCCGGTGCGCCGCGCAGGCGCGCACGATCTCCTGCACCTCGGCCGTGCTCTCCACAAAGGCGACGCCATCCGGCGCCTGCGTCGGGATGTAGGTGGTGGTGTGCGCATGTTGGGAGCGGACGGCCTGGCCGGTCTGGAAGCGCTCGCCGAGCGTCTGCTTGAGGATGCCGAGAACCGCGGCAATGCCCTCCTCGTTGCGCTCGACGGGATTGAGGTCGCTCAAAGCCATGATTCACTCCGCGAATGGACCAGCCGCCGCCCTTGCTGTGCGGTTATGGATGCGTAGTCTCACGACCCACGCCCTGTCCAGCGATCAGGAAAGGAAAACAAGATGTCGATGCCCGCCCCTTTCATTTCCCGCCCCATGGATATCGAGAAGGACTGGATCGACTATAACGGCCATCTCAACATGGCCTATTACAACGTGCTGTTCGACCGCTGCTCGGACGACGCCTTCGAGATGCTGGGCATGGGGCCGAACTACGCCAAGGAGCGCCGCCTCACCATCTACACGGCGGAAGTCCATGTCTGCTACGTGCAGGAGCTGCATCTGGAGCACAAGGTCCAGGTCTCCTTCCAGCTCATCGACCATGACGAAAAGCGTCTGAGAGCCTATCAGGAGATCCGCCATGTCGACGGCTGGCTGGCCGCCACCTCCGAGACGCTTTCGCTGCATGTCGACATGTCCGGGCCGAAAGTGGCGCCCTTCCCGGCCGACGTTCTTGCCAGGGTCGAGGAGATGCGCGCTGCCCACGCCGCGCTGCCGATGCCGGAGCGCGCCGGCCGCTCGATCGGCATCAAACGCAAGAGCGCTTGAAGCACCCCAGCGCGCACGTTAACCTTACCAAGGTTTTAACGTGAACAAGCCGATTGAGTCGTTGAACGACTCAGCGGAGCGTTTGAAAACCACCGTATCGGGTTGGCGATGCGGGGCGGCGGGCAGAGGCGGTTCGAGGAACGTGCATGAAAACCGACATCAAGGTCGAGGTGGAACGGCTGGCGGCCGATCCGCGCATAACCGACTATGATTTCTGGCGCTCGCTCAAGAACGTCAACAACGAGATCTTCCACATTGCCAACAACAACGAGCCGATCCCCTTCGACATGATCCGCTGGCGCGCCATCCTAAAGCAGGCGCGCCTGAAGCGCGGGCATTTCTGACTTATTGCCGATCCCCGGTCGCGGCCTCGAGCGGCGAGCGCGGCGCCACCGGCGACGACTGGATGATCGCCGTGTTGGTCATCGCATAAGGGATGATCCTGTCGATCACCCGTTCGAGCTCTGCCACCGAGCCGACATGCGCCAGCGCGATGAAGCAGTCCTCGCCGGTCACCCGGTCGCACTGCGCGATTTCCGGCAGCTCGCAGATGATGTCGGCGACGACGGCAAGCTGACCCGGCACCGGCCTGATGCGCAGCCATGCCGACAGTTTCATGCCGAGCGCGGCCGGATTGATCCTGACCGTGTAGGCCTCGATCACGCCGTTCTCCTGCAGCTTTCTGATCCGCTCCGCCACGCTCGGCGCCGACAGGCCGACGGCGCGCGCCAGTTCGGCCGTGCTGGTGCGCGCATCCTTTTCCAGCAGGCGCAGGAGCTTCAGGTCGGCGGCATCGAGGTCCGCGTTTTCGTTTCGAAGGCGTTTCAAGGAAATTTGCCTTTCTTTCGGAACAACTCGGTCGCATGACCCAGCGGTCATCCATATAAACCGCCCGATCTGCCTGCGATAGTGTCCGTATGAAAGATCAAGCGCAAGTCGCGGCGGCAAGCCCGGCCCTCGACACGCTGAACAGGGCCGGCCAGGGGGTTGCCGGTCCTGCCTTCTCTACCCTGGCGACCGCCCTGCCACCACATCTGTGGTTCGGCGTCAGCGCCGTGTTCCACTATCTCGGGCCGGCCTTCGCGGTGCTGCTTTTCGCCCAGGTCGGCGTGCTCGGCATGGCCTGGCTGCGCATCGCCACCGCCGCCCTCGTCTTCGCGCCGCTGACCCGGCCATGGAGGGTCTTCGCCCGCGCCGACCGGCCGACCCGGCTGTTGCTCGGCGCCTTCGGCGCCTGCCTGGCGGTGATGAACTGTTCCTTCTATCTCGCGCTCGACCGCCTGCCGATCTCGCTGGTCGCGGCGATCGAGTTTGTCGGCACCATCGGCGTCGCGCTCGTCGGCCTGCGCAGCCCGCGCAACCTCGCGGCGCTCGCCATCGCGGTGACCGGCACCTTGCTGTTGATCGACGTCAAATGGTCGAGCGACCCGGTCGGCCTGTTCTGGGCCTTCCTCAACGGCGCCCTGTTCGTCGGCTACATCGTGCTCGGCCACCGCGTTGCGGCGTCCGGCGCGGACGCCGGCATTGCCGGCCTCGGCGCTGCCATGGCGATCGCTTTCCTCGTCGTGCTGCCCGTCGGCTTCACCCAGGCGACGCCGGCCTTCTCGGCGCCGTCGCTGCTCATCGCCGCGATCGGCGTCGGCATCTGCTCCTCGGTCATCCCCTACATATGCGACCAGCTTGCCATGGCGCGGCTGCCGCGCGCGAGCTTCGCGCTGATGCTGTCGCTTTTGCCGCTCACCGCGACGCTGATCGGCATCATCGTGCTGCGGCAGGTTCCGAGCCCTGGCGATTGCCTCGGCATCGCCCTGGTGGTGGCCGGCGTCGCCTCGCACAAGCCGGCGCCGGAATGATCCACCAGAGGTGAGTGAAGCGGCGACCTACGGCGTCGGCCGGCGGACGCGACCTGCTCGCGACAAACATGGTCCCCCGGATGCGAAATGGACCATAAGCTTTTGAATAGGCCTATAGAAATTACGCACAAAGCAATCCAAGAATCGATTCCGTTTTTCGTGATGCATGCTGTAGCATGCCGGTGGAGACAGCCGTGGTTTGCGGCAGCGTCAGGCTTGGGTGGGGCATGCTGGCAAACAGGTTGGGGAAATGGCGCTCGCTCGGCCTGATGGTCCATTTCGCGGCTGAGCCGCTGACGGCGGCACGCAACGCGCATCGCGCTTTTGGCCCCTTCATTCAAGCCGAATACCCGCATTCGACCTCGGCACAGCCGCGCCGCGTCTTCATGATCGCCGATGCCGCGCTCTATCGCGCAATGCTTTCCGACACCGAGACCTGGCGCAACATCCAGATAAACGGGCGCGGCAAGCGGGGGCACGCTTCGCACCGGCTCTCCTATGGCATGACGCGACTGCGCGGCGAACGCCACGAGCACTACCGCAGACTGTTCGCGCCACCGCTTAAGCGTCCGGCGATCATGACAATGAGCCCGGAGATGGCACGCATCGCCGCTGACCAGGTTTCGTCCTGGCCAATCGGCAAACCCTTCTCACTGACCGATGCCGCCAAGACGATGGCCAAACACCTGGCGATCGGCCTGCTGTTCGGCGACGACCGGGCGCGCGCCATGCCGATCGCCGAGATGATCGCGCGGCAGATACGGGCGAGTTGGATCGTTCCGGGACCGGCCTTCTTCAGCTGGATACGGGAAGCCGAGGTACAGGAACGCGCCATCCTCGCCTGGGCGGAAGAAAAACGTGGCAACACCGATGCCCAGGACATCCTGTCCATCCTCGTCAACAACACCGACGAGGCCGGGCGACCGCCTTCGGTCGAGCTGATCGGCGGCATTATCAGCTTCGTCTTCGGCGCGGCCTATGACACTTGCCAGAATGCGCTCGCCTGGACGCTAATCCTGCTCAACCAGCATCCGGACGCAATGGCGGGCCTTGCCGCCGAGATCGACGCCGCGCTCGACGGAAAGCCGGCGACGATGGACCGGATCGGATCCTTGCCGCTGCTTGACGCCACCATCAAGGAAGCGATGCGGCTTTTTCCGCCGGTGCCGCTGATGATGCGCAAGGCAACGCGGGCAACGAGGCTTGGCGACGAACCCATCGCCAGGCATGAAGGGGTGCTGATCAGCGCGCTCACAATCAACCGCGATCCTTCGCTTTATCCGAATCCCGACAGTTTTCAGCCGGAGCGCTGGGCTTCGATCAAGCCATCGCCATTTCAGTACACCGTGTTCGGCGCTGGCAGCCATATGTGCCCCGGCGTTACCTTCGGCCTGCAGATGATGAAGATTGCGCTGGCGACCATCCTCTCGAAGCGTTCCGTGGAACTGGCGCCGGGAGCGCGCATTTCCTATCGCACGCGAGTTACGTTGGCGCCGATCGGCAATGTCCAGGTCATCATGCGCGAACGCGGCGGACCGGCGCTCTCGAGCCCGGCGCACGGGCGCTTCCGCGAACTCGTCTCGCTTCCCGCGACAGCATGAAAGGCCTCCCATGAGCGCACAGCAGACCATGGTCCGCATCTACGACCGGGTCATGAAAAGCAGCAAGCAGCGCCGCTACTATGGCGGCAGCGGCTTCTACAATTTCGGCTATTGGGCGACGGGCGCCGCGTCGCAGCGCGAAGCCAGCGAGGCGCTTGTCGACACGCTGCTGGCACGGCTCCCGGACAAGGGCGGCCGGATCCTCGACGTCGCCTGCGGGCTCGGCGCGTCGACCAGGCGTCTGCTCGCCTCCTACCCGCCGGAGGCGGTCACTGCCATCAACATCTCAGCCGCGCAGGTCGCGACGGCGCGCCAGAATGCCCCCGGCGCGACGGTGTTGCAGATGGACGCCGCCAAGCTTGCCTTTCCCGACGCGAGCTTCGACGCGGTGATCTGCGTCGAGGCCGCCTTCCACTTCGATACCCGCGCCGCCTTCCTCGCGGAAGCCTTGCGCGTGCTCAAGCCCGGCGGCGCGCTCGTGCTCTCCGACATCCTGTTTCGCGGTTTCACCGCTCCGGTCGCCGACCGCCTTGGCGTGCCGAAGGCCAATCTGGTCCCGGACATCGCTTCTTACCGGGCGCTCTTCGAGGCCGTCGGCTTTCAGGATGTCAGGGTCGAAGACAGGACTGACGACTGCCTCGGCGGCTTCCGCCGCAGCCTCGTCGCATGGCCGGCCTCGGAACGGGGCAAGGGCGCCATGAGCCTGAAGTCCAGCCTCGGCACCGCCCTCGTCTGCCGGTTGATTGCCGGCTATTTCGGCGCTGTCTCCAAGGCCTATCTCCTGGTCTCGGCACGAAAGCCCTGAGGCGAGGGCCAGTCCGGGACCTCATCACATTTTGGTCATTTCCGCGAATCCTGATGGCGCCGCCATAATTTGAAGGGAAGCTCAACCTGGCTTCGCCTGTCACGACGGTACCTGACGAGAAGGAACAACGCTTATGACCTTGTCCGCTCCGATCCTCGCAAGCGCGCTCGTGCTGGCCGGCGCGGCCCTCTTGGCGCTGCGCGCCGCAACGCTCACCGGCGGCCGAGTTGCGGTCAAGGTCAGAAGTAGGCGCCGGCCCTGCCGCGCAAAATCCGGCAACTGAGTGCCAAGACCGTGGGACGCGCAAGCGGCCGCTACCTGTGCGATCAGGATTTCGCCCGTGCCGGTCCATCAGGCCGTCACCTAGCGCAATAGGTGTGCCGTTCGCTGGCCGGCATCACCCGAACATCAACACACCTATTTCGGCAGCGTGTAGGCCATCACATAGTCGCCGGGCTTGGTGCCGACCGAACCATGGCCGCCGGCGACGATGACCAGGAACTGACGGCCGTCGCCGACCGTGTAGGTCATCGGCGTCGACTGGCCGCCGGCCGGCAGCCTGGCTTTCCAAAGCTGCCTGCCGGTGGTCAGGTCATAGGCGCGCAGATAGTCGTCGACCGCCGCTCCCAGGAAGGCTACGCCGCCGGCGGTGATCATCGGCCCGCCAATGCCGGGCACGCCGACCTTGAACGGCAGCGGCAGCGGTGTCATGTCGCGCACGGTGCCGTTGCGGTGCTTGTAGGCGATTTTGCCGGTCCTGAGATCGGCGCCGGCGACATAGCCCCATGGCGGCGCCTGGCAGGGAATGCCGAGCGGCGACAGGAACGGCCCCATCACCACCGCGTAAGGCGCGCCCTCGTTGCGGTTGAGCCCTTGCTCGCTGCCGCGTCCTTCATCCGGCGGCGGCACCTGGTCGCGCGGAACGAGCTGCGATTTGAACGCCAGATAGGTCGGCATGCCGAACATCACCTGCCGAACCGGATCGACAGCGACGCCGCCCCAATTGAAGACGCCGAAATTGCCGGGATAGATCAGCGAACCCTGGACGGACGGCGGCGTGTAGCGGCCCTCATAGCGCAGGCCCCGCAATTCGATCCGGCAGGCCAGCTGGTCGAACATGGTGATGCCCCACATATCGGCGCCTGTCAGCGGCTTCGGATTGAAGGAAAGGTCCGATTCCGGCTGCGTCGGCGAGGTATGGTCGCCCTCGATCGCGCCGCCCGGCGCCGGCACCTCCTTGACGGGAATGATCGGCTCGCCGCTGCGCCGGTTGAGCACATAGAGGTCGCCCTGCTTGGTTGGCCCGACCAGCGCCGGCACGACACCGCTCGAGGTGGTGATATCGACCAGCGTCGGCTGCGCCGGAACGTCCATGTCCCAAAGGTCATGATGCACGGTCTGCCGCACCCAGCGCACCTGCCCGGTGTTGAGGTCGAGCGCGGTGATCGAGGAGGAGAATTTCTCGACATTGGCACTGCGTCCGGCGCCGAGCTGGTCCGGCGTCTGGTTGCCGAGCGGCACGTAGAGCAGGCCGAGCTTCTCGTCGGCGCTCGGCGTCGACCACATGTTGGGCGAGTTGTTGGTGTAGGCTTGGCCGGTCGGCAGCGGCGTCGTCTGGTCCGGATTGCCGGAATCCCAGTTCCACAGCAGCGCGCCGCTGTCGACGTCGAAGGCGCGGATGACGCCCGACGGTTCCTGCGA
>NZ_RZOJ01000268.1:0-8562 GCF_003998845.1 Mesorhizobium sp. M4A.F.Ca.ET.022.05.2.1
GTGAAGGCGGTGGACGAGGTTTCCTTCGAACTGGCACCCGGCCGCACGCTGGGCGTCGTAGGCGAGAGCGGTTCGGGAAAATCGTCACTGGGCCGGCTGCTGATCAAGCTGCTGGACAGCGACGGCGGCGGGATTTTGTTCGAAGGATCCGACATAGCCAAGCTTTCCGAAGCGGAGTTCCGCCCGCTTAGACCGCGGATCCAGATGATCTTTCAGGATCCCTTCGCGTCTCTCAACCCGCGCTCGACCGTCGGCCACATCTTGACCGTGGGTCCAGTGGCCCACGGGACGCCTTACGCCCAGGCGGGCGAGGAAGCACGTGCGCTTCTGGCCCATGTAGGTCTCGATGCCGGCGCTTTTGGCCGCTATCCGCACGAATTCTCGGGTGGGCAACGCCAGCGCATCGGCATCGCTCGCGCGCTGATGTTCAAGCCGAAGCTGTTGATTGCCGACGAGGCGGTTTCCGCGCTCGACGTGTCAATCCAGGCGCAGATCCTGCAGCTTCTTGACCAGATACAGCGCGAGACCGGCGTGTCGATGGTCTTCATCACCCACGACCTGCGCGTCGCCAGCCAGATCTGCGATGAAATCGCCGTGATGCAGAAGGGCCGGATCGTCGAGCACGGACCGCCCTCGCAGATATTCCTGAACCCGCAAGCCGCCTACACGCGCCAACTCGTGGCGGCAATTCCAGGGGAGAGGTCGGGCAATGCCCGTCCCATTGCAGCAAACGCATGAAAAATAACAAGAGAGGAACTACCATGACCAAAAATTCACAGACTACGTCCAACTACTCCAGGCGCGAAGCGCTGCGGCTGATGGCGCTTGGCGGGGCTGCAGGCCTCATCGCGCCCAATCTGCTGGGCAAGCCCGCCTTCGCCAAGACCCCTTCTGGGGGTCCGACCGGTCGCGTTGTCGTCGGCCTTTCGCAGGAGCCGACCGTGTTCAATCCGTTGATGGCGCATATCGAAGTCGATGACGCGGTCCATTTTTCTGTTTTCGACGCGCTGGTCCGGATGGATCCGCAAGGTGTGCTTCAGCCGAATCTTGCAGCCGAGGTGCCAAGTCAGAAGAACGGCGGCATTTCGGAGGATGGTCTCAACTGGCGCGTCAGGTTGCGCGACAATGCCCGCTGGCACGACGGTCAGCCCTTCACGGCCGAGGACGTGAAATTCACCCTTGAGCTCATCACGAATCCGAAGTTTCGGGCCTGGCGTACGAGCGGCCATTCGCTCGTGCAGGACATCACAGTGGTTTCGCCTACAGAGATCACATGGCGGATGAAGGAGGCTTTCGCGCCCTATCTTTCGTTCCTGGCCGAAACTTTCATGGTGCCCAAGCACATTCTGGAGAAAGAGGTCGATCCCAATACAGCTGCGTTCAACCAGGCGCCGATCGGCACCGGCGCATTCAAATGGAGCCAGCGCATCGCAGGCGACCATATCGAACTCGTCGCCAATCCCGACTATGCCGGCGAAGGCCCTTATGTGGAGCAGCTCGTCTTCAAATATATTCCCGATATGACCGTGCTCTACACGCAGTTCAAGAGTGGCGACGTAGACCTGGTCGATCAGTCGTACATCACTGCCGACCATTACTCTGAAGCCCGCGAACTGCCAGACCGCGTGGTGACACTGGAGACCGGGGCATCCTTGGAGTCGATCTATCTCAATTTGGGCCGTCCGCAGTTCAAGGACTTGGCCGTGCGCCAGGCGCTCTACGCGGCGATGGACCGGAAAGCTATCGTCGACACGATCTACTACGGCGTGGGCACGCTCACTGAGACCTTCATGCCGAAGGAGTCCTATTACTACAATCCGAACCTCCCCGTGCAGGAGTTCAATCTGGACCGCGCGCGTCAGATTCTGGATGAGGCCGGCTGGACTCCGGGACCGGATGGAATCCGAGCCAAAGACGGAGTGCGACTGTCGTTCTCTAACTCAACGACGTCTGGCAACAACCTCCGCGAGCAGACGCAGCAGTTCCTGCAGCAGACGTTTGCCGAGATCGGCGTAGAGATGAAGATCTCGAATCTGCCGGCCGCAGTCATGTGGGGCGAATTCTGGCTGAAGTCACAATTCGACACAGCCATGGTTGGCGTTACCTATCTGATTGCCGCGGACCCCGATGCCACAAATCGCCTTCATACGAAGGCAATCGCCGCTCAGGGGGGACACGGCTCGAACACCGGGCAATATTCCAATCCGGAGGTCGATGCTCTTCTCGAAAAGGGTGCTCGCATCTTCGATCCTGAGGAGCGGCGCGGAGTCTATAACCGCGTGCAGGAAATAGTGCGTCATGATCTGCCCTTCCTGCCGCTGTCGGCGCTTACGAACGTGCTCGGACGCAAGAAAGGACTGGACGGTTTCGAGCCCAACGCCAACACGCGCACTGCCTCGTGGCATGCCGCAGGCTGGCAGTGGAAGGCTTGATTACGCCGTTGCCGCCGCCCGATCTCACCGCGCGGCGGCGGCAATAGCATAGAACCGTCAACCCGAACGGAGGACTCAGAATGCGTGGCTTCCTGCTCAATCGCCTCTCGCAGAGCCTGGTATTGCTTGTGATCGTTTCGATCATCGGCTTCGGCATTCTGAATCTTCTGCCCGGCGGCCCGATGGCCCAATTCGGGCTCGATCCCGGGATGACCCAGCAGGACATCGAGCGCCTCAAGGGGCTGCTGGGCCTCGATCGCCCCATATGGATCCAATATCTGGACTGGGCGTGGCGGCTGGTGCGAGGCGACTGGGGACACTCCTTCCGTGACGGAGCGCCGGTATTGCAGATCATTGGCAGCCATCTCTTTGCCACGCTACTGCTGATGGGATCTTCAACGGTGATTGCTATCTCCATTGGCGCCTGGATCGGAATTCGGGGTGCCACGCGCCGCTACTCGCTATTCGACTATCTAGCGACTGTCGGTGCCATGGTCGCATTGTCGGTCCCTACTTTCTGGTTCGGACTCATCGGCATTTACATCTTTTCCCTGAAGCTGGGCTGGCTGCCGGCGGGCAATATATCCGAGATCGGCGATAGCTCGATCCTCGGCTATCTCCACCATCTGATCCTGCCAAGCATCGTGCTGTCGCTGGTCCATGTCGCGATCTGGAGCCGCTACATGCGAACGGCGACCCTCGACGCCATCAGCCAGGATTTCGTCAAGACGGCTCGGGCCAAGGGATTGAGTGAACGCCGGATTCTGATGAAGCATGTCGTCGGTAACGCGCTTTTGCCGATGATTACCTTGGCCGGAATGCAGCTTCCTAGTGTGCTCACCGGCGCGCTGGTGACCGAAACGGTCTTTACCTGGCCAGGTATGGGACGTTTGTTTCTCGATAGCCTTGGTTACAGCGACTATCCCGTTGTGATGGGGCTTTTGATGTTCTCGGCCATCCTCGTTCTGCTTGGAAACCTGATCGCCGATGTCGTCGTCGCTATTGTCGATCCGCGCATTCGTCTGGCTTGAACGCGCAACTTCCCCGACAGGAGACAGCCGTTATGACCGCTCTAACCGCATATGCAGCTCCAAGCCGATGGAGCAACAACCGCGCGGCACGTCGTTTCATGCGGCATCGCTTGGCGCTGCTTGGCTTGGCGATGATCACTTTCCTGTGCCTTGCTTGCGTCCTCGGCCCCCACCTTCTGCCGTATGATTCACTGTATATCGACCTGCGGGCCCGCTTTGCTCCTCCGCTCACCGGCCACCACTTTCTAGGCACTGATCCGCTCGGCCGCGACCTGGCGGCAAGACTCTTGATGGCGGGACGTATCTCGCTGCTGGTGGGGTTCTTCGCCATGGTTTTGTCGACGCTCGTCGGCACGATGGTCGGCGTGATCGCGGGCTATCGCGGCGGCTGGGTTGGGGCGACGCTGATGCGCACGGTCGATGGCTTCCTGTCGTTCCCATCGATCTTTCTGCTGCTTGCGCTGGCTGCTGCACTCAAGCCCAGTCCCGTGATGATCACCGTCATCATCGCGCTCACAAGTTGGATGGAGGTTGCCCGTATCGTTGAAGCGGAAGTGCGCTCGTTGCGCGAACGCGAGTTCGTCCTGGCTGGACGCATGTTGGGATTGAGCGGCACCCACATCATGTTCCGCGAGATACTGCCCAACGCCATGGGACCGATCATCGTTGCCTCCACCTTGACGGTCGCGCGAGCCATTCTCATGGAAGCCTACATCAGCTTTCTCGGCTACGGCATCCAACCGCCACTGCCAAGCTGGGGCAACATGCTCAATGGCGCCCAGCAATATCTGGGCAGCGCACCTTGGCTTGCCATCATTCCCGGAGCTGCGATCACCGTCGCGGTGACCAGTTTCAACTTCATTGGTGACGGACTGCGCGACGCGCTGGACGTTCGGGATGACCACATTTGAACGTTGGGCAAATAGCCCGCTCTCTCATCAGCAAACGCAACGAGAAGTCAGTCACGTGGACGAGCTCAAAGTCGCCGACAAGAATACGCCCTACTGGTGGGAAGCGGCGCCGGTGAGGCCGCTGCCGCCACAGCCTTTCGCCAGGAGGCTGGACGTGGCGATCGTGGGCGCCGGCTATGCCGGTCTCTCGGCCGGGCTCGTGCTGGCCCGAGAAGGGCGTTCGGTTGCAGCTTTCGATGCCATTAACCCTGGCGAAGGAGCCTCGTCGCGCAACGGAGGGATCACCAGTGGATCAATCCGACCGGACTATGCCACGATCACCAGGCGTTTTGGCGAGGATAAAGCCAAGGCGGTTGAGGCTGAAGGCAAGCTCGCGCGCGAGTTCCTCTATGACTTGATTAAGACCGAGGGACTCGACTGCGATTTCAAGCTGGTCGGTCGGTTCATGGGTGCTATCGGATACGACCAGTACGAGAAGATGGCCCGCGGCGCCGAGGCGCTGGCGAAGAGGCTAGGGATCGAATCGTACGCTGTTCCGCATGCCGAGCAGGGCAACTACATCGGCACCGACTTCTACCGAGGCGGCACGGTTCGGATGGACATTGGCGGTTTGCACCCGGCTAAGTTCCACGCCGAGCTCCTGCGGGTGGCCTTGGCTTCCGGGCTGACAGTCCACTCACGAACGCCCGTGATTTCCATCGAGAAAGATGTGTCCGGGTTCCGTGTCGCGACATCGGCCGGGACTGTGCAGGCTCGACAGGTGCTGGTCTGCACCAACGGCTATACTGATGCCGCCGCTCCATTCCTGCGCCGACGGCTGGTGCCGGTTCGCAGCCGAATTATCGCCACCGAGGAACTTCCGCCTGAATTGATGACGCGGCTGATGCCCAAGCTGATGATGATGGGTGAGAATCGGGAGCTAGGCTTCTATTATCGTCCTTCGCCCGACGGCACGCGCATTCTGCTCGGTGGGCGAGACAGTTCCCGCGGCAACAGCGATCCGACAGCCCCGACGCTCCGCCTTCGCAACGGTCTGGTAGAGCTTTTCCCGGAGCTGGAGAAGGTTCGCTTTTCGCATAGCTGGTTCGGCAACGTGGCCATGAACCGCGACATGCTGCCCCGCATCTTCGAGAAGGATGGCATCGTCTATGCCACCGGCTTTTGCGGTTCGGGTGTGGTCTGGGCACCGTGGGTCGGTACGCGTGCCGCCTACAAGCTGATGGGCCGCGCGCCGGAAGCAAGCACGGCTTTCGACTTCCGACCGCCGGCTTCCATTCCCTTCTATAGGGGCGATCCCTGGTTCTTGCCGGCGATCATCAAAGGCTATGGCCTGCAGGACAAGATCGCCTGGTGGCGGGCCCGCCGCTGAGAGCCCGAGGGGCATCTCTCGACCCCGGCCCGACGATCGTGGCCATGAGGAAAAGCATCACATGCACTACATCTCCACGCGCGGCCATCCCGAACGCAGGTCGTTCTGCGATATCCTGCTTGAAGGTCTGGCGCCGGATGGTGGGCTCTATGTGCCCGAGACTTACCCGATTGTGGACGATGCCATGCTGGATCGGTGGCGGGGCTTGTCGTATTCCGAGCTCGCCTTCGAAATCCTATCGCTCTACATCGACGATATTCCACCTGGCGATCTGAAGGCCATCTGCGCGAAGACCTATACGCTCGAGCTTTTCAGGAGCGATCGGATCACGCCGGTGCGCGCTCTCGGGATGGGCCTTCACGTCGCGGAACTGTCGAACGGCCCAACCCTGGCGTTCAAGGACGTGGCCATGCAGTTACTTGGTAACCTCCTTGAATATGAACTGGCCCGTCGGCGCGAGGAACTGAACATCCTCGGGGCGACCAGCGGCGACACGGGAAGCGCGGCGGAATATGCCATGCGCGGCAAGACGGGCATCCGTGTCTTCATGATGTCGCCGCACGGACGCATGAGCGCCTTCCAGCAAGCCCAGATGTTCAGCCTGCAGGACGAAAACATCCAGAACATCGCCATTGAGGGGGTATTCGACGATTGCCAGGACATCGTGAAAGCCGTGTCCGGCGATGCCGACTTCAAGAGGCGCCACAGGATCGGCGCCGTCAATTCGATCAACTGGGCCCGGCTGGTGGCTCAGGTGGTGTATTACTTCGCTGCCTATTTCCAGGTAACCGAAGACAACGCATCAGAGGTCGACTTCACGGTTCCTTCCGGCAATTTCGGCAACATCTGCGCCGGTCATGTCGCGCGCATGATGGGCCTTCCTATATTCCGTCTCGTCGTTGCGACCAACGAAAACGACGTGCTCGATGAGTTCTTCCGCACCGGTGTGTGTCGCGTGCGTAGCCAAGCCGATACTTATGAAACCTCAAGCCCTTCCATGGACATTTCAAAGGCATCGAATCTCGAACGTTTCGTGTTCGACCTGCTCGGTCGCGATGCGCGCCGGACGAAATCCATGTTTGACGGTCAACTAACGGATCGAGGATCGTTCGATGTCAGCGGTGATCCCGCCTTCGCGCAGATTGCGGGTCGTTTTGGCTTTCGCAGCGGCAAGAGCACCCACGCCGACCGGTTGGCGACGATCCGCGACACGTGGCAGCGTTCCAACACGCTTATTGATCCGCATACGGCCGATGGCGTGAAGGTCGCGCGCGAGCACTGCGTCCCGGAGAGGCCGATGATCGTGCTCGAGACCGCACTGCCGATCAAATTTGCTGGGACGATCATGGAGGCTCTGGGCCGGGAGCCCGATCGTCCGCAGCGATTCAATGGCATAGAAGGCTTGCCGAAACGGTACAAAGTCCTTCCAGTCGATGCGCAAGCTGTAAAGAAATACATCTCAGAGATCGTGCAGGGCGCGGGCTAGAGGAAGGGTCGCTTCGGGGACTGAGGACTGTTTCATCCATGGCCGTATACACCGAGCTCTCGGTTGACGAGGTCGCAGCATTCTTTTGGGCGTTGGGTCTGGGCAAACCGCATACCGTTCGCGGGATCACGACCGGAATTGAGAACACGAACTACTTCGTCGACACCGAAACCGGTGAGTACGTGCTCACATTGTTTGAGCGGCTTACGTTCGAGCAATTGCCGTTCTACCTCCACCTCATGAAGCACCTTGCGACGCGGGGGATGCCGGTCCCGAACCCGGTCGCCAGCGGCAGCTGCCAAATCCTTCACGCGCTGAAGGGCCGGCCCGCTGTTGTCGTCAACAGGCTTGCCGGCGAGAGCGTGACAGCACCGACCGAGGTACATTGTCGCTCAGTCGGGGAGGTTTTGGCGCGAATGCACGTGGCTGGAAGCGATTACCCACGACATCAGGTCAATCCACGAGGGTTTGAATGGTGGGACAAGGTGGCGCCAGTGGTCAGCCGCTGCATCTCCGATCGACAGCGCTCGCTGCTCTCGAGCGAGCTGGCCTTCCAGAAGAAGATCGCAGCGTCTCCTTCCTATAAGCAGCTACCAAAGGGTCCGGTGCACGCCGATCTCTTTCGCGACAACGTCTTGTTTGACGGTGAGTGCCTGACCGGCGTCCTCGATTTCTACTTCGCCGGATGCGACGCCTTTCTGTTCGACATTGCCGTGTGCCTCAATGACTGGTGCGTCGAAGGCTGCACCGTCCGCCAACACGATGAGCTAGCCGCGGCTTTCCTCGGCAGGTATGAGTCCGTTCGCGCGCTTACTCCAGCCGAACGCTCATTGCTTCCTGCAATGCAGCGAGCAGGAGCATTTCGCTTTTGGCTGTCGCGTCTCTGGGATCTGCATCTGCCTCGCGAAGCTGCGCTCCTCAACGCACACGATCCCAGTCACTTCGAGCGCCTTTTGCGGGTGCTTCGTGGAGAGATTGCATGAACAGGGCCCGACCATGAGCACAGCATTCCTTTCCCACATCGACAATGAACTTGCCGGGCTGAAATCGGCCGGCCTCTACAAATCCGAGCGGGTGATCACCTCGACGCAGTCGGCTGAGATCGAGGTTGGCGGCGACAAGGTGCTGAATTTCTGCGCCAACAACTATCTCGGCCTCGCCGACAGCGCCGAACTGCGCGAGGCGGCGAAGCAGGCGCTCGACCGTTACGGCTACGGCATGGCCTCGGTGCGCTTCATCTGCGGCACGCAGGAGGAGCACAAGCAGCTGGAGGCGACGATCTCGTCCTTCCTCGGCATGGACGACACCATCCTCTACGGCTCCTGCTTCGACG
>NZ_RZOJ01000269.1:0-8485 GCF_003998845.1 Mesorhizobium sp. M4A.F.Ca.ET.022.05.2.1
GAACAGTTCGGGGTCGATGACCAGATGGTCCTCGATGTTGAGTCCCACATGCTCGAAGGCGATGCGGCACATGTCGCGCACGGTCGTCGTCCTGCCGGTGGCCACGACATAGTCGTCCGCCACATCCTGCTGTACCATCAGCCACATGGCGCGGACATAGTCTTTGGAGTGGCCCCAGTCGCGCTTGGCGTCGATATTGCCGAGCCGCAATTCCCTGGACAGGCCCTTCTTGATGCGCGCGACCGCATCCGTGACCTTGCGTGTCACGAACTCGATGCCGCGCAGCGGCGATTCGTGGTTGAACAGAATGCCGCTCGAGGCATGCAGGCCGAAGCTTTCGCGGTAGTTGATGGTGATCCAGTGGCCATAGAGCTTCGCCACCGCATAGGGCGAGCGGGGATGGAAGGGGGTCGTTTCCGACTGCATTGGCTCCTGGATAAGGCCGTACATCTCCGACGACGAGGCCTGATAGAAGCGCGCCTCGGGGATTTCGAGGCGAAGCGCCTCAAGCACGTTGGTCACGCCGATGCCGGTGACGTTGCCCGTCAGGATCGGCTGCTGCCACGATGACTTGACGAAGGACTGGGCGGCAAGATTGTAGACCTCGTCCGGCCTGATGTCGCGCATCGTTCGGGCCAGGCCGGAAAGATCCGTCAGGTTTCCGTCGACGATCCTGACGTCCTTCTCGATACCGAGCCATTTCAGGCGTGTCGTGTTGACGTCGGCCGTGCTCGATCGCCGCGCAAGTCCGTGGACCTCATAGCCTTTGGCGAGCAGCAGTTCCGCCAGATAGGCGCCGTCCTGTCCGGTGACGCCCGTTATCAATGCTGTTTTTGTCATCAATGCTCTCGATGTGTCCGATGATTGCTCCACCCAAGCCCGTGTTGCCGATGTTGCCCGCCCCAGCCCGGCGAGCCAATGAAATTGTCAGGCGCGACCGTATACGTCGTCAAAGCGCACGATGTCATCCTCGCCCAGATAGTCGCCACTCTGGACTTCGATAATCACCAGGTCGATCTTGCCCGGGTTTTCAAGCCGATGCTTATGGCCACAAGGAATGTAGGTCGACTGATTGGTCGCCAGGAGCAGTTCCTCGTCGCCATTGATTATCTTGGCCGTGCCGCTGACCACGACCCAGTGTTCCGAACGATGGTGATGCATCTGCAGGCTCAGGCGCCGGCCAGGCTTGACCTCGATGCGCTTGATCTTGAAGCGCTCGCCTTCCTCGAGGACCGTATAGGTACCCCATGGCCGGTGCACGGTGCTGTGGAGCAAGTGCGCCTCATGCCCGGAAGCCTTGAGGGATTCGAACAGCTTCTTGACGTCCTGGACGCGGTCGCGGGACGCCACCAGCAATGCGTCCGGGGAATCGACGATCACCAGGTCACTGACGCCGACAGTGCCGATGACGCGTTTGTCGGAACTGATGAAGCTGTCCGCGGTGTCGACCATGCGAACGTCACCGCGAATCCGGTTGCCGCTCTGGTCGGGGGCGACCAGTTCGGCCATCGCGTTCCATGATCCAATGTCGTTCCATTCCATGTCGCAGGGAACGACGGCCAGGTTTTGCGCCTTTTCCATCACCGCATGGTCGAGCGAAATGCGCGGAGCCATGGCGAAATGCTCAGACGAGAGTTCGATGTTGGCGAAACCTTCGCCCCGGCTGACGTGGCTGTCCTCGTAGCTGGCGACAACGGCGTCGATCACTGCGGGGCAATGCTTGGCCATTGCCTCGAGCATGACCTGCGCGCGGAAGCAGAAAATGCCGGCGTTCCAGAAGAACCGCTTGGACGCGACATAGGCCTTGGCCGTCTCCAGATCCGGCTTCTCGACGAAGCGGACAACGTTTTCGCCGTCTGCCTCGATATAGCCGAAGGCCGTGTCCGGCCTGGTCGGATTTATGCCCAGCGTCGCGATGCGTCCTTGCCCGGCATGCTCGATCGCCCTGGCCACGGCGCTCAGGAATGCTGGCACGTTTCCGATCATGTGGTCGGCTGGGAAAATGCACAGGATGACGTCGGGGCCTTGCATTGCCTTGGCGTGGATCGCAGCCGCGGCCACGGCTGCAGCCGTATCGCGGCCCTCAGGCTCGAGCAGGAAGGTCCGCTGAGGAACAACGGGCTCCAGAGCGTCGAAGTCGTCTGTCGTGAGGAAGAGGTGTTCCCTGGACGTCACCGTGACCAGCTCGACGACGTCCCTGATCGAGGCGGCGCGCAACGCGGTATGCTGGATCAGTGAATGTCCGTCCGCCACCTTCAGGAACGGCTTGGGATGCGACTGCCGCGAGGCAGGCCACAGGCGCGAGCCGGCTCCACCGCTGATGATCACCGGAACGACTTTCATCAAATGCCCTCTGTGCCCGGAGATGCGAATGCCCGAGCCTTCTCCAGTGTCAATGCCACGATCGCCGTCGCCCTGGCATAGCTCGCGGCCTCCGAATAGCAGCGCAATTCCGGCGCATTTCCGGACGGCCGCAAATGTATGATCTCGCCACTATCCATCCGCGCCCTGAGGCCATCGGTTTCATCGATTTCGGCAACAGTGCCAAACGGAGCCAGGAATTGCTGCAGCGCATCGGGGTTGGCGAGTTGGGTCATCAACCGGCGTGAACTCTCCACCGGGAAGTTCTCGAGTCGCTCACTCGCGCAGAACGGAAGGTCCCAAAGCTCGCGCAAACTCGACAGCGGTCTTTTCGTCGATGCCATGGTGCCGAGCACGGCAAGGATCGGTAGCAGCGAGTCGCGTGTCGGCAGGGCCGCCAGCGTCTTTCCATTCAGCAGGCAATCCGATCCCAGGAGGACGCCGCCATTGGCCTCGAAGCCGATGACGATGTTGCCGCCACGGTACGACGCTTCCATGCCATCGATGACGAACGGCGACCCGACCTTGGTTCTCCTCACCTCGAAACCCAGGGCATCCGAAATACCCGAATTGGAGGTCACGGGCGTTACTACCGTATCCGCTGCCACGAAAAGCGCGGTGACGAGCCCAATCAGGTCGCCCCGGAACAGATCGCCTTTCTCGTCGGCGACAAGCGGGCGGTCGGCATCGGCGTCCGTGGACACGATGGCGTCGAGCTTGAACTCACGGCTCCAGGCCTTGAATTTCGCAAGCGTGGCCGCGCCCACCGCTTCGGTATCGACCGGCACGAAGGTTTCGCTTTTGCCGACCGGGACCACCTCGGCGCCGAACAATCGAAGTACCCGCACCAGCAATTCCGCCGCGACCGAACTGTGCTGATACACGCCGACCCTCATGCCGGACAGCGAATCCGGCCCCAGGATATCGTTGGCGCGTTCCTGGTAACCGGCAATCGCTTCGTCATGGCGCCTTGGCCAGGTCGTCTCAAGAAGAGTTGGCGGATCGTACACATTTGACTTGTCGGCGACATATTGCGTTATCGCAGCCTCGTCCGCCTTATCGATCTCGCCATTCGGGCGATAGAATTTGATGCCGTTGCGGTCGGCGGGAATGTGGGAGCCGGTTACCATCAGAGCGGCCGCGCCCTGCTTTTGGGCATAAAGAGCGAGGGCCGGGGTTGGGATGACGCCGCAATCGATCGGCTGGAATCCGCTCGCGGCCAACGCCGCCATGCAACGGTCGGCAATCGCCGGGCTGCTGTCGCGCAGGTCACGGCCGACAAAGACCGCGCCATCCGATTGCAAGCCGCTTGAAGCCAGACGCCAGGCGAACGCCTCAGTATAGAGTCCGCTTGGCTTCCCAACCAATTCCGAAGCCAAACCTCGGACGCCGCTCGACCCGAATTTCATCGTTCTTCTTTTGCTGTTTGGAAGATCAGGCCGGTAATATTGGAGTGGGGTTCGCTGTCAACAAAAAATCATACCGGCGCCCTTGCGCGCGCGGTTGAACGAAATCGAACCGGCAAGATTTCGCGAGCTGCCGGGATGTATCGCCGGAATTTTAGCGGCTCCGCATTTTGCAATGTATTCCGGATGATGAGACCTATCACCGGCTGCATGGCGCGCTCCGGATACTCGCATTGCGTCAATCTCAATCGTCGTCAAAGCGTCCGGTCTTTTTGACGCAGCTTTTGCTTAATCGATTTTAGGGGTTTTCCTTAATCGATTGTAGCGGCCGGCCGGCTTTGGCGACGCCTTGCCTTTCGCAGTGCAGCATCATATCGCTCGGATCGGACCGGACGAAGCCGAGGCCATGGGCTTCGCCGGCCTGCGATCTGCGACCGTTGGAGGGCGAGCATGACCAAGTGGGTTTACACCTTCGGCGATGGCGCCGCTGAGGGCCGTGCCGGCGACCGTAATCTTCTCGGCGGCAAGGGCGCCAACCTGGCCGAGATGTGCAGCCTCGGCCTGCCCGTCCCGCCGGGTTTCACCATCACCACCGAGGTCTGCAACGCCTATTACGCCAACGGCCGCACTTATCCGTCCGAACTCGAAGCGGACGTTACGGTTGCGCTCGACCATATCGGCCGGCTGACCGGCCGCCGCTTCGGCGATCCGTCGAAATTGCTCCTGGTGTCGGTGCGCTCCGGCGCCCGCGCCTCCATGCCGGGCATGATGGACACCGTCCTCAATCTCGGCCTCAATGACGAGACGGTCGAGGCGCTCTCCGCCGATTCCGGTGACGCCCGCTTCGCCTATGATAGCTACCGCCGCTTCATCCAGATGTATTCCGACGTCGTCATGGGGCTCGACCATGAAGTTTTCGAGGAGATCCTGGAGGATGAGAAGGCGAACCTCGGCCATGAGCTGGACACCGAGCTGACGGCGCTCGAATGGCAGGGCGTGATCGCGCTCTACAAGGCCAAGGTCGAGGAGGAACTCGGCAAGCCGTTTCCGCAGGAGCCGCACGAACAGCTCTGGGGCGCCATCGGCGCTGTGTTCTCCAGCTGGATGAACAACCGCGCAATCACCTATCGCCGCCTGCACGACATTCCCGAGAGCTGGGGCACGGCGGTCAATGTCCAGGCCATGGTGTTCGGCAATATGGGCGATACGTCCGCCACCGGCGTCGCCTTCACCCGCAACCCGTCGACCGGCGAAAAGCAGCTCTACGGCGAGTTTCTGGTCAACGCCCAGGGCGAGGATGTCGTCGCCGGCATCCGTACCCCGCAGAACATCACCGAGGCGGCGCGCATCGCTGCCGGATCCGACAAGCCGTCGCTGCAGAAGCTGATGCCGGATGCCTTCCAGGCTTTCGTCGACATCTCCGACCGCCTCGAGAAGCACTACCGCGACATGCAGGATCTCGAATTCACGATCGAGCGCGGCAAGCTTTGGATGCTGCAGACCAGGTCCGGCAAGCGCACGGCCAAGGCAGCGCTCAGGATTGCCGTCGAGATGGCGAAGGACAAGCTGATTACCAGGGAGGAAGCGGTCGCCCGCATCGATCCTGCCTCGCTCGACCAACTCCTGCACCCGACCATCGATCCGAAGGCCGCGCGCGACGTCATTGGCGTCGGCCTGCCAGCTTCGCCGGGTGCGGCAACCGGCGAGATCGTCTTTTCCTCGGGCGATGCCGAGGACGCCAAGGCGCAAGGCCGCAAGGTTATCCTGGTACGCATCGAGACAAGCCCCGAGGACATCCACGGCATGCATGCGGCCGAAGGCATCCTCACCACGCGCGGCGGCATGACCAGCCATGCCGCGCGCCACCACAGCGGCATGGGCAAGCCCTGCGTGTCGGGCGCAGGGTCGCTACGCGTCGACTACAAGGCCGGGACTCTGATCTCGATGGGCCAGACCTTCCGCAAGGGCGACATCATCACCATCGATGGCGCCAACGGTCAGGTGCTGAAGGGCGCGGTGGCCATGCTGCAGCCGGAACTGTCGGGCGATTTCGCCGCCATCATGGAATGGGCCGACGCGGCACGCCGCATGAAGGTGCGCACCAATGCCGAAACGCCGCTTGATGCGCGCATGGCGCGCTCGTTCGGCGCCGAAGGCATCGGACTCTGCCGCACCGAGCACATGTTCTTCGACGGCGACCGTATCGTCGCCATGCGCGAGATGATCCTGGCCGACACCGAGAAGGACCGGCGCGCCGCGCTCGACAAGCTGCTGCCCATGCAGCGCTCGGATTTCCTCGAGCTGTTCGAGATCATGGCCGGCCTGCCGGTGACGATCCGCCTGCTCGATCCGCCGCTGCACGAGTTCCTGCCGAAGACGGAAGCCGAGCTGGCCGAGGTCGCGGCCGCGATGAAGGTTTCGCCCGATAAGCTCAGGCAGCGCACCGAGGCCCTGCACGAGTTCAACCCGATGCTCGGCCATCGCGGCTGCCGTCTGGCGGTCTCCTATCCCGAGATCGCCGAGATGCAGGCGCGCGCCATTTTCGAGGCGGCCGTCCAGGCGGGCCAGAAGGCCGGCGCTCTGGTGGTGCCTGAGATCATGGTGCCGCTGGTCGGCCTGGTGAAGGAGCTCGACTACGTCAAGGCGCGCATCGACGCCGTCGCGGCCAGCGTCATGCAGGAGAGCGGCATCAAAATCGATTATCTCACAGGCACGATGATCGAGCTGCCGCGTGCCGCGATCCGCGCCCACGTCATCGCCGAGGCGGCCGAATTCTTCTCCTTCGGCACCAACGATCTCACCCAGACCACCTTCGGCATCTCACGCGACGATGCGGCCTCCTTCCTGGAGACCTATCGGCAGAAGGGCATCATCGAGCAGGATCCGTTCGTGTCGCTCGACATAGAGGGCGTCGGCGAACTGGTGCGCATCGCGGCCGAAAAGGGCAGGGTGACGCGACCCGAGATCAAGCTCGGCATCTGCGGCGAGCACGGCGGCGACCCCTCGTCGATCCGCTTCTGTGAAGAGGTCGGCCTCGACTATGTCTCGTGCTCGCCCTACCGCGTGCCGATCGCGAGGCTGGCGGCGGCGCAGGCCGCTGTTCAGGTCGCCAAGGCAGCGTCGCGGGGCTGATTTTCGGTCGCCCGTCGGCACCGCTGACGGGGCCCGTACCTCACGGTTTTGTAAGCAAAGTCACGCGATCGTGCGCGTGACGGCTCCCAATCTCGACATCGTTTCCGCCCAGTTTCCAGGGTCTCCGATCCTCCGGTGCCCGAGACAGATGTTGCAGATATCCACCGCCCCCGTCCGCTCGATTCTCATTTTGCAGACCAAGTTCATCGGCGATCTCGTTCTCGCCTCGGCGCTGGCCAGGAACCTCCAGCTCGGATATCCCGGCGTCGGGATCGTGTTCCTTTGCGAGGCGCGTTTCGCCAGCTTCCTCACCGCCCACGGCATCGCGACCGATGTCGTCACGTTCCGGCGCGCCATGATGCGCGGATCGCCGCTGCAGCGGGGGCGCGAGCTGTATTCGATGGTGCGCAGGCTGCGCCGGTTCCGCTTCGACATGACGGTCGACCTGACCGATTCGAAAACCTCGCGGATCGTCAGCGGCCTCGTCAACGCTCCGATCAGGGTCGGCTATCATCCGTCCGAAAGGCCCTTGCGCTGGCATGAGCGTCAGCCGGCCAACGTACGGGCCAGGCCGTTCGGCTTCGGGGAGCGACACTATCTCTACCGCTATCTTTCACCACTCGAGGCGCTTGGCGTCGATCTGCGCATAAAAGCGCCGTCCATCCGCCCACTGTCTTTGGAGACGGCGCGCGCGCTTGCGTTGCTGGACAAGTACCATCTGAGGCGAAAGGCCTTTGTCGCGGTGCATGCCGGAGCGAGCTTTCTTGGCCGGCGGTGGCAGCCGGAACGCTTCGCTGCCGTTATCGACGACATCGCGCGCGAGACCAGCCTGGACTTCGTGCTCGTCGGCGGCCCGGACGAGCACAAGCCGGCCGACGAGATTGCCGCGAAGACAGCCTCGCCGGTCGTCAACTTTGTCGGCGCGCTTTCGCTCGAAACGCTGTTGGCGCTGCTGAAGGAGGCGCGGCTTTTCCTCGGCAATGAAAGTGGCCCCATGCACATGGCCGCCGCAGCGGGAACCCCGGTCGTCGGCCTCTACGGGCTGACCAATCCGATCCGCTGGGGGCCGGTCGGCGTGCCGAGCATCTCGCTGCAGCCCTCCATGCCTTGCGAATGCGTGGCGAGCGACTTTTGCAAGCGGACGGATCCGAGCAAGGCGTGCTGCGTCTGGCGCCTGGAGGTCGCGCCTGTTGCCGAGGCCGTGCGCGAGATCCTCGCGCGCACCGAAAAGCAAACGGCAAACGCGCTCTCGCGTTACGCCTGAAGCAAATTCTCGTGACGTTATCCTTCGCGCGTGCGCCGTCCCGATTTTCGCCTTGATGCGGGTCTTCTGGCTGGATATTGCAACCATCCCGCTTCGACCGCCGGCCCGGAAATCGACCATGCGTCTCTTGCGAAAACATCTTTGCGCGGTCGCGCTGTCGGTTTGCGCCGTGTCCACGGCCAGCGCCGCGCCGCTCGTCGAGCCGACGCTGCATCTGAAGCCGCAGGCTGGCGGCAGCGGCCGCGTCGCGCTGACGCTCGACGCCTGCGGCGGCCAGACCGATCCGCGCATCCTCTCGGCGCTTGTCGACAACAGGATCCCC
>NZ_RZOJ01000026.1:0-10774 GCF_003998845.1 Mesorhizobium sp. M4A.F.Ca.ET.022.05.2.1
CTTTCTTGCCGGGCGGCTGGTCGAGGGGCTGGGCGGCGGCGCGCTGGTGTCGCTGGCCTTCGTCTCGGTCGAGCGGCTGTTCCCGCGCAACATCTGGCCGCAGCTTTTCGGCATCATGTCGGCGATCTGGGGCGTCGGCGCCTTCAGCGGCCCGATGCTTGGCGCCATCATGGCCGAGCTTCTATCGTGGCGTTGGGCCTTCGGCATCTTCACGGTTGGCGGCACCGCCATGGCGCTGGCAAGTTTCATCGTGCTCGACACGCCGCAGGCGACCAGGCCGCAGGTGGACAAGGGCACGGCGCCGCCCTTCCCCTATGCCGCGCTCGGCTGCCTCGCCGTCAGCGTCGTGCTGATCGCCAGCGCCGGCGTCGATGTCGCCCTGCTGCGCTCCTCGCTGCTGCTTGGGCTGGGGTTGATCGGCCTCGTGTTGTTCTTCCGCGTCGATGCGCTGAAGCCGGGCTCGCGGCTGTTTCCGTCGCGGCTGTTTTCCTGGCGCTCGCCGGTCGGCAGCGGCATGACCATGGTGGCCGCCTTCTCGGTGGCAACCGTCTCCTTCGCCATCTACGGGCCGCTGCTTTTGACCACGCTGCACGGCATCCCGATCCTGACCACCGGCTACATCATCGCCGCCGAATCGATTGCCTGGTCGATCCTGGCGATCCTCGTCGCCAATGCGCCGCTGGAGCGCGAAAGGCTCATTATCGTGGTGGGCGCGCTGATGATCGCGGCCGGCCTCGCCGGCTTCGCCTACACGATCCCGGCGGGCTCGATCCCGCTGATCCTGCTTTGCGCCCTGCTGCAGGGCGGCGGCTTTGGCGTCTGCTGGCCGTTCCTGACACGGGTCATCGTGGCCTCCGCCCAAAATAGCGAGCAGACCATCGCCTCCGCCGCGGTGCCGACCATGCAGCGCATCGGCTATGCGGTAGGGGCGGCGCTCGCCGGCGTCATCGCCAATGCCAGCGGCTTTTCCGAAGGCCTGAATCGCGATGCGGCGGCGAACGTTGCCGGCTGGCTGTTCCTCGCTTTCGTGCCGCTCGGCATTCTCGGCTGCCTGGCGGCCATCAGGATCGCTATGCCAGCCGCGCATCCACAGGAAGCGACGGGCTGACCTCGGGAGACAATCGGAGAGCGGAAGTTCTCATAGAGACGGCAGAACGGCTCGGATGTGATCGGCGAAGGCCTCGACCGCGGGTGATCGCTCGGTGTCGGCAAAGGCGACCAGAATGCCAAGCTGGGGCAAGCGAGGAAGCGGCGCGCCCAGAATATGGAGGTCCGACGGCACCGCATCCTCGGTCATCACGCTGATTGCCAGGCCCGACCGCGCCACCGCGATCAGTCCGGCAAGGCTGTTGCTGGCATAGGATATTTTGTAGCGCAGTCCGGCGCGCGCCATGGCCTCGCAAGCCGCCTTGTGGTCGACGGCATTCGACGCCGACAACGCCAGCGGCACGACGTCGCCAAAATCGTAGAGGTCCAGCGCCGGCTTGCTGCCCACCCATACGAGCGCTTCGGTGCGCACATGCGCGTCGCTTGCGTTCGGACTGGAGACAAGCGCCAGGTCGATCTGGCGCGCGTTGAGAAGCGTCCGCAATTCGACGGTGGGCGCCGAAACCACCTTGATTTCGACATCGGGATATATGGTTCCGAAGCCCTTCAGGAGCGCGGGAAAGAACGCGCTCAGATAGTCCTCGGGACTGCCGAAAATAATCGAACCATGCAGGCCTTTGTCGGACAGCGCCGAGATCGCCTCGTCATGGATTTTGAGGATGCGCTCGGCATAGGCCAGGAAGCGCTCGCCGCTGCCGGTGAGCCGCACCCCGCTGCCGCTGCGATGAAACAGGCTCTGGCCGAGGGCTTCCTCGAGGCGCTGCACCTGCATTGTCACGGCCGACTGCGTACGTCCGACCTGTACCGCCACCGCACTGAGGGTTCCCGAGTGCGCCGCGCGCACGAATGTCGCCAGCAGCTTGAGATCGAGCATATCAAATCCATTGATATCGGAATCCGAGAACTATCAATTTTGCTGCATCCGCGCCAGCCGCTAGATTGTTGGCGCAACGCTTGCTGGAGTTGAGAGATGTCGAAAAACTTGGAGCCTGGGTTTTGGGATTCGGCGCGCAAGCACCTGATCCGCTATGGCGGCAGCTTCGAGCCCGCCATCATCGAGCGCGCCGCTGGCTCCTTCGTCTACGATGCCGACGACAGGCCGATCCTCGACTTCACCTCCGGGCAGATGGCCGCTTTGCTCGGGCATGGTCACCCCAGGATCGTCTCGACCGCCGGCCGGCAGGTAGAAAGGGCCGCGCATCTTTTCAGCGGCATGCTGTCCCGCCCAGTGGTGGAGCTTGCGGAGCGCCTCGCGGCGCTGGCGCCCGGGCTCGACAGGGTGATGCTGCTTTCGACGGGCGCCGAGTCCAATGAAGCCGCGATCCGCATGGCAAAGCTGGTGACCGGCAAGCACGAAATTGTTGCCTTCTCCAAGAGTTGGCACGGCATGACGGGGGCTGCGGCGTCAGCGACCTACAGCGCCGGCCGCAAGGGCTACGGCCCAGCCACGGTCGGATCGCTGGCCATCCCTGCCCCCAACAGTTTTCGGCCGCGCTTCAGGCACGCCGACGGCTCGCTGGACTGGCTGACCGAACTCGGCGATGCCTTCGACCTCGTCGACAGCCAGTCGACGGGAAGCCTGGCGGCCTTTGTCGCCGAGCCGATCCTATCGAGCGGCGGCATACTGGAACTGCCGCAAGGATATCTGGCGGCACTGCAACAGAAGTGCCGCGAGCGCGGTATGCTGCTTATCCTCGACGAAGCGCAGACCGGCATTGGCCGCACCGGCGACATGTTCGCCTTCCAGCGGGACGGCGTCACCCCCGATATTCTGACCCTGTCCAAGACCATCGGCGCCGGCCTGCCTCTGTCGGCCGTCATGACGACAGTCGACATCGAAGACGCCGCGCACGAAAAGGGTTTTCTGTTCTACACCACGCATGTCTCCGACCCGCTGCCGGCGGCCGTCGGTATCGCCGTGCTCGATGTCGTCGAGGAGGAAAAACTGGTCGACCGCGCCCGGCATATGGGCGCGAAACTGTTCGACGGACTGTCGCGGCTTAAGCAGCGTTATGAATGCGTCGGCGACGTTCGTGGGCGCGGCCTGCTGCTCGGCGTCGAGATCGTCAAGGACGGCAAGGAGCCGGACCACCAGCTCGGCGCCGCGATTGCGGCCGAAGCGTTCCGGCGCGGGCTGAGCATGAATATCGTCAAGCTTCCCGGCATGGGCGGCGTCTTCCGCATCGCTCCGCCGCTGACCATCTCCGAACAGGAACTGGATCTCGGCCTGCGGATCATTGCGGAGTCGATCGAAGCGTCGCTCGCCGCGAGTGCACCCGGCATCGCTGCGGAGTAGGGCTGGCGGCCAGGAGGCCGCTCAGACCACGATGGTTTTCAGGCGCTCTGCAATCAGCGTGGCGAGCCGCGCCGCCACCTCGTCCTTGCTCAGTTCCGGCCATTCCTCGACGCCGGTCTTGGAGACGATGCGCACCTTGTTGCGGTCGCCGCCCATGACGCCGGTGGGGCCGACACCGCTTTCATGCGAGACATCGTTGGCGACGATGAAATCGGCGCCTTTCTTCTTCAGCTTGGCCTCGGCATTGCGGATCAGATCCTGTGTCTCGGCGGCAAAACCGACGACCAGCCCGGGGCGTTTCTGATGATGGCCGACGCCGGCCAGAATATCTGGGTTTTCGACCATCTGCAGCGCCGGCGGCCCCTCGCCCGCCACCTTCTTGATTTTCTCGCCGGCCGAATTGGCGGTGCGCCAGTCGGCGACGGCCGCGACGAACACCCCAGCGTCTGCAGGAAGAAGCGCTTCAACCGCCGCTTTCATCTCGCCAGCGGTCTCGACATGCGTCGTCACGACACCGGTCGGATCGGCAATGCTGACCGGGCCGGAGACCAGCCGGACGTCGGCGCCCAGCCTCGCCAGCGCCGCCGCGATTGCATGGCCCTGCTTGCCCGACGAGCGGTTGGCGATATAGCGCACCGGATCGATCGGCTCATGCGTCGGCCCCGACGTGACGATGATCCTGCGGCCGGCCAGCGGCTTCGGCCTGCTGTCGAGCATCGCCTCGATGGCCGCCACGATCTCCAGCGGTTCGGCCATGCGGCCCTCTCCGGCCTCGTTGCTTTCAGCCATCTCGCCCTTGGCCGGCCCGACAAAGGCAATGCCGTCCTTGGCGAGCGTCGCCCGGTTGCGGCGCGTGGCAGTGTGCGACCACATTTTCGGGTTCATCGCCGGCGCCAGCAGCACCTTCTTGTCGGTGGCGAGAAGCACCGTCGAGGCGAGATCATTGGCATGGCCATTGGCAAGCTTGGCCATCAGGTCGGCGGTCGCCGGCGCCACCACGAGAAGATCGGCCTCGCGTGACAGCCTGATATGGCCGACATCGTGCTCGTCATTGCGGTCGAACAATTCGGTAAAGACATGGTCAGCCGAAAGCGCCCCGACCGACAGCGTGGTGACGAATTCCTGCGCGGCCGATGTCATCACTACGCGCACCGCCGCACCGCGCTCGCGCAACCGACGGATCAGGTCGAGCGCCTTGTAGGCGGCGATGCCGCCGCCGATGATGAGCAGGATGCGTTTGCCCGACAACGAGCCACGCGGCGATGGCTTGCTGGAAACAGCGACAGCCGAAGTTACCTGCTGGTTGGAACCAGCCAGGGTGCGCAGCGTGTTCTCGATCTGCTCGATGCGGTCGGCCTGCCCTGCCCGACCCTCGACCGCCGCCCGGATCATCAGCCGCGCCTGCTCTTCCATCGAGCAGCCATTCTCCGCCGCGAGCTGCCGCAGCAGGTCCTTCACATCATCGTCGAGGTTGCGGATGGTGATGCTGGCCATGTGATTGCACCCGTCACGTCGTCACGAGTGCAATGATAGCAATGCAATCAATTGTGAGCAAGCGTGACCGCAAAACGATGGCGAGTCGGTTCAGGTTTCTTGAGCCGGAGGAAGGCCTGCTAACTGCCCAGAGCCGCTCGTCGGTCGACTCGCCTCAACTACAATGTTGACGAAACCTGACCACTCGAGATGTCGTTGGGTTAGGGTAACGCGGCGACCCTCAAATTCGTGACCCTCGGTGATCACGATCCCTGTCCAAAGCTTTGGCTGTGAGTGCTCAAGCTTCATCTTGAAAGCGGCAGGCACCTCGCGGCGAGCCTCGCCTTCAATACCCATAGCCATAGTTTGGCCTCACCTCTACGATCGGCAAAGTGTCCATGCCGCCAACGTAGTCCGTTCCTGTTTGACCGACCACTCGGCAATCACAAGATTTTCCACATGATATAAACCAGCGTCAGTGCGATCACCCACAGGGCCACGCGACCGGAGCGGGTATGGCGCGCCTCGGCCTTGCCGATGGCGCGTGCCGTCGCCTCGTCGAAGCGCAGCCCGTGCTCGGCCATCAGGTCGATCTCGCGCGACAGCCGCTCGGTGCGGGCGGCGATGTCCGGCGCCTGGCGGGCCAACGCCAGCAAGGCCCTGGTGCCGTCGCGCGCATCGACCAGAAGACCGCGTGGGCCGAGATTGCCGGCGATCCAGTCGCCGACCACCGGCTCGGACGTCTTCCACATGTTGAAGGCCGGATCGAGCGTGCGGGCAACGCCTTCGACCACCACCATGGTCTTCTGCAGCAGGATCAGTTCTGGACGGGTCGCCATGTCGAACAATTCGGTGACCTCGAACAGCAGCGTCAAAAGCTTGGCCATCGAGATGGTTTCCGCCGGCTGGCCGTGGATCGGCTCGCCGATGGCGCGGATCGCCTGCGCGAAGGCCGAGACATTGTGCTGGCGCGGCACATAGCCGGCCTCGAAATGCACCTCGGCGACGCGCTGGTAATCGCGCACGATGAAGCCGTAGAGGATTTCGGCCAGGAACCGGCGCTCCTTTTTGCCTAGCCGGCCGGCAATGCCGAGATCGACGGCGACGATGGTGCCGTTAGCCTCGACGAACAGATTGCCCGGATGCATGTCGGCATGGAAGAAGCCATCGCGCAAAGTATGGCGCAGGAACGACTGGATGAGGTTGGCGGCGATCGCCCTGAGGTCGTGGCCTGCCTCCACAAGACCGGCAATGTCGTTCATCTTGACGCCGTCGACCCATTCCATGGTCAGCACGTCGCGCCCGGTCCGCTCCCAGTCGACCGAGGGCACGCGGAAGCCCGGATCGTCCTTGGTATTCTCGCCGAGCTCGGAGAGCGCCGCTGCCTCGAGCCTCAGATCCATCTCGATCTTGGTTGTCTGCGCCAGCGTCTCGGTCACTTGGACCGGCCGCAACCGGCGCGACGAGGGGATGTATTTTTCCTGCAAACGGGCGGCCAGGAAATAGCTTTCGAGGTCGTGGAAGAAGCGGCGGCGCACGCCCGGCCGGATTACCTTCACCGCCACCCGGGAGGCAATCCCATCGTTCACGGTCTCGGCACTGTGCACCTGGGCGATCGAGGCGGCCGCGACGGCGCCGTCGAAGCTGGCGTAGAGATCGCCGACCTTGCGCCCGAGCGAGGCCTCGATGGCGGCGATCGCCTCGGCCTGCGGGAACGTATGCATCTTGTCCTGCAGCAAAGCGAGGTCGAGCGCCATGTCATTGCCGACGACATCGGGCCGTGTCGCCAGGAACTGGCCGAGCTTGACGTAGGAGGGTCCGAGCCGCACCACTGCCTTGGCCAGCCGGTCGCCACGCTTGTAGGCCAGCGCGCGGCGGCGAGTGAACAGGCGGGCCAGCCGCCAGCCGAACTTCGGCAGGCCGTCGAGCTCCTCGCCCGGCAACGCCGAGACGACGCCCTCGCGGACCAGCACCCAGCCGGCCCGTGCGAGCCGAAAGGCGGCGCCGACGCTGCTCATCGCCCAGCCTGCTTCAAAGTCTCCCGCCTCAAAGCTTCCAGCCCGAATGAAGCGCGGCGATGCCGCCCGAATAGTTGCGGAAGGAGACGCGATCGAAGCCCGCGCGCGAAATCATCGCCGCGAAATTCTGCTGGTTGGGGAATTTGCGGATCGATTCGACGAGATAGGAGTAGGGTTCGCCTTCGCCAGTGACCGCCTTGCCGATCCGGGGTATGGCGTTGAACGACCAGGCCTCGTAGACCTTGTCGAGCAGCGGCATCTCGACTTCGGAGAATTCGAGGCACAGCAAGCGTCCGCCGCGCTTCAGCACCCGATAGGCTTCGCCGAGCGCCACCTCGATGCGCGGCACGTTGCGGATGCCGAAGGCGATCGTATAGGCGTCGAACGTGTTGTCGGCGAATGGCAGTTCCTCGGCATTGGCCTCGACGAAATCGGTGCTTTCGCTCAGGCCTTTCTTCTCGGCGCGCTCGCGGCCGACGTCGAGCATCGATCCGTTGATGTCGAGCACGGTGGCATGCGCGTGGCGATCGCTGGCCTCGACGATGCGGAAAGCTATGTCGCCGGTGCCGCCGGCAACGTCGAGCACCTTCCAGCCCGGTCGTTTCGGCGGATTGAGCCACGTCACCATGGCGTCCTTCCACAGCCGGTGCAGTCCGCCCGACATCAGATCGTTCATCAGGTCATAGCGATTGGCGACCTTATGGAAAACGTCGTTGACCAGGGACTGCTTATCGCCTGCCCCTACCCGCTTGAAACCATAGGAGGTTTCCATACCGCCCGCGGCCGTGGTTCTCTCAACTGACATTATTTTGATCCGTCATAAAACCGGCGGGACCATAGCCGATCGATGGTGCGGGCGCTATTGTTTAAGGCGCGGTGTTCGGCCGCGCTTCCAGGTGGCGGGCTTATCGACCTGGACCGAATCGACGGGATGATTGAATGCCTTTGAAAGCGGAACTGCACTGCCACATCGAAGGGGCAGCGGCGCCCGAGCTCGTCATCAGCCAGGCCCGCAAATACGGCAAGGACACCGCGCCCTATATCAAGGACGGCTCCTTCGTCTGGCATGACTTCACCTCTTTCCTGGCAGCCTACGATTTCTCGTCCGACCTGTTCCGCACCGAGGAGGATTATGCGCGGCTGGCCGACCATTACCTGACCAGCCTCGCCCGCGACGGCGCCATCTATTCCGAAGTCTTCACCTCACCGGACCATGCGAAGAAGGCCGGCCTGTCGCCCAAGGCCTATACCGACGCGCTTGGCGAGGGCATGGCGCGCGCCAAGGCCAAGACCGGCATCGAGGCCCGCATGATCGTCACCGGCGTGCGCCATGTCGGCGTCGAATCGATCGAGCAGGCGGCACGCTTCGCCGCGCGCTGCGACCACCCGCTGGTGACGGGCTTCGGCGTCGCCGGCGACGAGCGCATCGGCGAGTTCGAGGACTATGTCCGCGCTTTCGAGATCGCGCGCGAGGCCGGACTCGGCATCACCATCCACGCCGGCGAGCTGATGGGCTGGGAGAGCGTCCAGGCGGCGCTCGACCACATCCGGCCCTCCCGCATCGGCCATGGCGTGCGCGCCATCGAGAACCCCGACCTTGTCCGGCGCATCGCCGACGAAGGCGTGGTGCTAGAATGCTGCCCGGGTTCCAACATCGCGCTCAAGGTGTTCGACAGCTTCGCCGACCATCCGTTTCCGGAACTATTGGCGGCGGGCTGCAGGGTGACACTCAACTCCGACGATCCGCCCTATTTCTGGACTTCGCTGAAGCGCGAATACGACATCGCCACCGAGCATTTCGGGATAAAAGACAAGGCGCTTACCGCCATTACCAGGACGGCGATCGAGGCGGCCTTCGTCGACAGGAAGACCAAGGCAATATTGCTGGGCCGGCTGGACGCCAAAGGCCGGTGAATGGTGAATGGTGAATGGTGAATGGTGAATGGTGAATGGTGAATGGTGAATGGTGAATGGTGAATGGTGAATGGTGAATGGTGAATGGTGAATGGTTTGCCCGCGCGCTTCGGCGCGTCAAGGCAATCATCGAACCATCAGGACTCGCAAACCCACTCACTATTCACTATTCACTATTCGCCACTCACCACTCACCGGAGCAGCACCATGCAGGGCGTCACCGTCGTCGACCACCCGCTTGTCCAGCACAAGCTGACCATCATGCGCAAGAAGGAGACCTCGACAGCCGGCTTCCGGCGGCTGTTGCGCGAGATCTCGCTGCTTCTGGGCTATGAGGTCACGCGCAATCTCGAGCTGACGACGACCGAGATCGAGACGCCCATCGAAACGATGGAGGCGCCGACGCTCGAGGGCAAGAAACTGGTCTTCGCCTCGGTGCTGCGCGCCGGCAACGGCCTGCTCGAAGGCCTGCTCGACCTGGTTCCGGCGGCGCGCGTCGCCCATATCGGGCTTTACCGCGACCACGACACACTGGAGGCTGTCGAATATTTCTTCAAGGCGCCGAGCGATCTCGCCGACCGGCTGGTGATCGTCGTCGATCCGATGCTCGCCACCGCAAATTCGGCGATCGCGGCGATCGACAAGCTGAAGGGACGCGGCGCCACCAACATCCGCTTCCTGTGCCTGCTGGCAGCGCCCGAGGGCATCGAGCGCTTCACCAAGGCGCATCCCGACGTTCCCGTCTTCACCGCCTCCATCGATCGCCAGTTGAACGACAAGGGCTACATCATGCCCGGCCTCGGCGATGCCGGCGACCGCATGTACGGCACCAAGTAGCGCGCCGTTTACCGCCCGTTTACGCAAAGCCGCGGTTTCGGCCCACGTTATAGACGAAAACACCATGTCGGGATTAAGGATCGGCCTTCAAACAGGCCGGTCCCATGCTGCGCAAGCTTCTCATCCTTGGCGTCTTTGCCGGAACATCGGCATCGATCCCGATCCTTTATCAGTCGAACCCGCACATGCTCGACGGCCTGTTGAAACCGGCAGTCGCCTCCAAGCCAGTCACCGAGCCCCAGCCCGCCCTGAACCTTGCCTCGGTTCCCGACAAGCCGGCGACAGCACTGCCGCTCGGCCGCAAGGTCGTGGTCAGCGCCGACGCGCGCGGACACTTCACCTCCGGCTTCAAGCTCAACGGCCGCCAGATTGACGGCCTGATCGACACCGGCGCCACGCTGGTCGCCATCAACACCTCGACGGCGCGCCGCGCCGGCATCTCGCTCAACCCCTCGGATTTCATCCACGAGGTCAACACCGCCAATGGCGCCATCAAGGCCGCGGTGGTGACGGTCGAGCGCTTGCAGATCGGCAAGATCTCGGTCGAGAACGTCCAGGCGGTGGTGATCGACGACCGGGCGCTGCAGACCAACCTGATCGGCATGAGCTTCCTGCAGCGGCTGCAGAAATACCAGGTCGAGAACGGCTCGCTGCTCCTGGTCCAGTAGAGCCGCTGGACCGGACTGTCAGCGCGGCAGGACGCGCCGGATGACGGTCTTTTCCGCCGGCGGTTTCGACGCCCCGATCGTGTAGCAGGCAAGCACGGCTGCCGCCGCCGCCTCGGCATCAGCGTCGTTGCGCGCATGGACCAGCGCCAGCGGCTCGCCGGCATGCACTTCCGCGCCGACCGGCGACAGCCTGGTGATGCCGACCGCGTGATCGATCCTGTCGTCGGGCCGCGTGCGCCCGCCGCCAAGTCCGACCACGGCAAGCCCGATCTCACGCGTCGCGATGCCGCTGACGAAGCCGTTTTCGAGCGCCTTCACGGCAAGCTCCACCGGCGCCTTCGGCAAATACTTCCCAGGCTTGTCGATGAAATCGGCAGGGCCGCCAAGCGCCGCCACCATGCGCTGGAAGACGGCCGCCGCGCGGCCGCCGGCGAGCGTCTCGGTGGCGCGTCGGATGCCTG
>NZ_RZOJ01000026.1:10784-32237 GCF_003998845.1 Mesorhizobium sp. M4A.F.Ca.ET.022.05.2.1
CCGTCCTGGTTCGACGCGGCCAGCCCGGCCGATTGCAGCATGTCGGCGGCGAGCGCCAACGTCACATCCTCCAGCCGCCGATCTCGCAGGCGCCCGGTGAGGAAGTCGACGGCGTTGCGCACCTCGACGGCGTTGCCGGCAGCCGACGCCAGCGGTTCGTTCATACCGGTAACCAGCGCCGAAGTCTTCAGACCCGCGCCGTTGGCGACCCCGACCAGGCTGCTGGCAAGTGCTGTTGCATCACGCGACTTCTCCATAAAGGCGCCATTGCCAACCTTGACGTCGAGTACAAGCGATCCGAGCCCGGCGGCGAGCTTCTTCGACAGGATCGAGGCGGTGATCAGCGGTACCGATTCCACCGTGCCCGTCACGTCGCGGATCGCGTAGAAGCGACGGTCGGCGGGCGCCAGGTCGGCGGTCTGGCCAATTATGGCGCAGCCGGTTTCGAGCACCGTCTTGCGCAAGCGCGCCACGTCCGGTTGGCTGATGTAGCCGGGGATCGCATCCATCTTGTCCAGCGTGCCGCCGGTATGGCCAAGGCCACGGCCGGAGATCATCGGCACATAGGCGCCGCAGGCGGCGACGATCGGCGCCAGCATCAGCGAGACATTGTCGCCGACACCGCCCGTCGAATGCTTGTCGGTGACCGGGCCCGGCAGATCGGACCAGTCGAGCCCGCCCACGGAATCGCGCATGGCGATGGTCAATGCCCCCGCCTCCTCGCGGCTCATGCCGTTGAAGAACACCGCCATGGCGAAAGCGCCGACCTGGCCTTCCGTGACGGTGCCGGCGCTCAGCCCTTCGATGAAAGCCGCGATCTCCGGCGCCGACAGCCTGTGGCCATCGCGCTTGCGGCGGATAATTTCCTGCGGCAGCATCAGCTCTCTGGCAACCCGTCGCGGAACAGGCGCTCGAGGATCGTCGCCAGCCGCGCGCCGCCGATGGGCGCCATGTCCTTGGTCTCCTGGTGCGAAAGCTCCGCTCCGGTCATCCCGGCAGCGAGGTTGGTGATGACCGAACAGGCGGCGACGCGCAAGCCCAGGAAGCGGGCGAGAATGACCTCCGGCACCGTCGACATGCCGACGGCGTTGGCGCCCATGATGCGCGCCATGCGGATCTCGGCCGGCGTCTCGAAGCACGGGCCGGAGAACCACATATAGACGCCCTTATGGAGCGTGGTGCCGGTCGCCTTGGCCGCCTTCTCGATCGCCTTGCGCAGGCCCGCATCATAGGCCTCGGTGAGGCCGACGAAGCGGCGGTCGCTGGGCTCGCCGATCAGCGGGTTGGAGCCCGAGAAATTGATGTGGTCGGTAACCTGCATCACCGAGCCCGGCCCCATTTCCGGATCGACCGAGCCGGCGGCATTGGTGAGGATGAGCTGCGAAATGCCGATGCCGGCCAGCACCTCGAGCGCCGGACGCATCGCCCCAGCGTTGCCGTGCTCGTAATAGTGCGCGCGGCCGGACAGCATCAGCACCGGGGAGCCGGCGAAATACCCCGCCACAACCTCGCCCGCGTGGCCGCTGACGCCGCTTCTTGGGAAGCCCGGCAGTTCGGCATAGGAAATGCGCCTGGCATCCTCGACCTTGCTGACGAGGCCGCCCAGGCCCGAACCCAGCACCAGCGCGACCGCGGGCGCCAGCCCGTCCAGCCTTTCGACGAGATGATCGAGCGCCTTTTCCATCATTTCAGTATGTCGCCCCTGAAGCCGTAAGGCAGCATGTCGCCCATGGTCACGGTCTCGACCACGCCGCCATTGTCGCACAGATAGAGTTTCGTCTCCGGCCGGCAGAACTCCGCCAGACGCTGCCGGCAGCCACCGCAGGGCGAGCATTTGGCCATGCGCTCGGCAATGACCGCGATCTCGGTGATCTTGCCGCCGCCGCCCATGATGTAGTGGCCAAGCGCGGTGGTTTCGGCGCACCAGCCCTCGGGATAGGAGGCCACCTCGATGTTGGCGCCGGCAAAGACGCGCCCATCCTCGGTGCGCAATGCCGCGCCCACCGGAAATTTCGAATAGGGCGCATAGGCCTTGGCCATCGCAGCCTTGGCCGCCTCGAACAGATCATGCGACATTCAGTTGTTCTCTCCCACGATCTTGTCCAAAAGCCGGTTCGCTTCCGCGTTTGCCTCAGCGTTCCTTGACATAGGGCACGCCGCCGGCGCGCGGCGGGATCGCCTTGCCGATGAAGCCGGCAAGCAGGATCACGGTGAGCACATAGGGCAGCGCCTGCATGAACTGCACCGGCACCTTGCCGATGATTGGCAACGGCGTGCCTTGCAGGCGGATCGACAGCGCGTCGAGGAAGCCGAACAAAAGGCAGGCGAACATGGCGTTGACCGGCTTCCATTTGGCGAAGATGAGTGCCGCCAGCGCGATGTAGCCCTTGCCGGCGGTCATGTCCTTCACGAAGCCGCCATTCTGCACCATCGACAGATAGGCGCCGGCAACCCCGGTTAGGATGCCGGTGCAGATCAGGGCCCGGTAGCGCAGCCAGGCGACCGAGATGCCGGCCGTGTCGACGGCGGCTGGGTTTTCGCCGACGGCGCGCAGCCTGAGGCCGAAGCGGGTGCGGTAGAGCACCCACCAGGCGAACGGCACCATCAGGAAGGCGAAATAGACCAGTATCGAGTGGCCGGAGATCAGCTCCGAATAGATCGGTCCGATGATCGGCACGTCGCGGACCGCGTCTGCGCCGGGCCAGATGATCGCCTCGAAGCGCTCGCCCGGCGCCAGCGCCGGCGTGCGGCCGCCCTGCTGGAACCAGTGCTGGCCGAGCATGATGGTCGAGCCGGCGGCGATGAAGTTGATCGCCACGCCGGATACGATCTGGTTGCCGCGATGGGTGATGGAGGCGAAGCCGTGCACCATGGCGAAGGCGACCGAGATCAGGATGGCCGTGCCGAGGCCGAGCAGGGCCGAGTGCAGCACCGAGGCGGCGGCGGCGCCGGCGAAGGCGCCGACAAGCATCTTGCCCTCGAGCCCGATATCGAAGACGCCCGCGCGCTCCGAATAGAGGCCGGCGAGGCATGCCAGGAGCAGCGGCACCGACAGGCGGATGGTCGAGTCGAGTATCTGCACAATGGCGATGAAGAAATCCATCTCAGGCGCCCTTCCCCTTGACCGCTTCGATGCCGACCGCTTTTGGGCTGACCGAAGCGAACAGCGCCTGGACATAGGGCCGGAACATATGTTCGAGCGCGCCGGCGAACAGGATGACCAGGCCCTGGATGATGACGATCATGTCGCGCGAAATCGCCGGCATCTCGAAGGCAAGCTCGGCGCCACCCTGGTAGAGCATGCCGAACAGGATCGCCGCCAGCACGATGCCGACCGGATGCAGACGTCCCATCAGCGCCACCGCGATGCCGACGAAACCGGCGCCGGAGACGAAATCGAGCGCGACATTGTGCTGGTCGCCCATGGTCGGGTTCAGCGCCATCATGCCGGCCAGCGCGCCCGAGATCATCATCGCGACAATGACGATTCGCGTTTCCGAAATGCCGGCATAGCGCGCCGCCTTCGGGCTGTGGCCATAGGTGCGCATCTCGTAGCCCAGCCTGGTGCGCCAGATCAGCAGCCAGACCAGGAACGCCATCAGCAGCGCAAGCAGGAAGCAGACGTTGAGCGGCGCCGAGCGAATCTTGGCGCCGAACAGTTCGATCACCCAGTTGAGCTTCGGCAATTGCGCGCCGTCGAGGAAGGTGCGCGTCTGCGGCGCCATCGAGCCGAGCGGCTTCAGGAAGCCGACCAGCGCGTAGACCATGACGCTGGCGGCGATGAAGTTGAACATGATGGTGGTGATGACGATGTGCGAGCCGCGCCGGGCCTGCAGATAGGCCGGGATCAGCGCCCACAGCGCCCCCATCGCCGCGGCGGCGACGATGGCCAGCGGAAAGGTCAGCCACCATGGCAGAATGCTGTCGAAGGCGAGGCAGACGACGCCGATGCCGAGCCCGGCTATGTAGCCCTGGCCCTCACCGCCGATGTTGAACAGGCCGCAATGCGCCGCGACCGCCACCGACAGCCCGCTGAAGATGAAGGTGGTGGCGTAGAAGAGCGTGAACGCGATGCCCGTCCCCTTGCCGAAGGCGCCCTGGACCAGGATGACCGCGGCGCGGAACGGGTTTTCACCGACCAGGACCACCACGAAGCCGGCGACGACGAAGGCGACGAACAGATTGATCACCGGGATCAGGCCGTAGTCGGCCCAGGCCGGAAGCTTGGCGTAGGGCGTGCTCATTCCGCGGCCTCCCGCTGCTCGACGCCGGCCATCAGCAGGCCGAGCTCGCCTTCTGTCGCTTCCGGACCGCGCTCGCCGACAATGCGGCCGGCGAACATCACCAGGATGCGGTCGGAGAGCGAGCGGATTTCGTCCAGCTCGACCGACACCACCAGCACCGCCTTGCCCTGGTCGCGCATGGCGATCAGCCGCTTGTGGATGAATTCGATTGCGCCGACATCGACGCCGCGCGTCGGCTGGCCGACGATCAGCACGCCCGGGTCCTGCTCCATTTCCCGCGCCAGCACGATCTTCTGCTGGTTGCCGCCGGAGAAATTGGCCGTTTTCAGCCGGCAGTCGGCGGGGCGGATGTCGTATTTGGCGATCTTGTCCTTGGCGTTGTTGCGGATGGCGTCGATGTCGAGCAGCGGCCCCTTCAGATAGCGCTCGTCATCGTGATAGCCGAGGATCGAGTTCTCGTTCTCCTCGAAGGCCAGCACCAGGCCGACATGGTGCCGGTCCTCCGGCACATGGGCGAGCCCGCGGTCGCGCAGTTCGCCGGGATCGGCCTTGCCGGTCAGGTCGATCGGCTTGCCGTCGAGCATGACCGAGCCGGAGACGGCATGGCGGATGCCGGAAATCGCCTCGAGCAGTTCGGACTGCCCGTTGCCGGCGACGCCGGCGATGCCGACGATCTCGCCGGCGCGCAGGTCGAAGGAGACGTCGTCGACCATGGTGACGCCGCGCGAATCCTTGACCGTCAGGTTCTTGACCGCGAGCTTGACGGCGCCGGCTTCCGCCTCGCCCTTCTCCACCCTGAGCAGCACACGCCGTCCGACCATCAGCTCGGCCAGTTCCCCGACCGTGGTCTCCTTTGTCACCCTGGTTGCCACCATCGTGCCCTGGCGCATCACCGAGACCGTGTCGGTGATGGCCATGATCTCGCGCAGCTTGTGGGTGATCAGCACCACCGTCTTGCCCTGGTCCTTCAGCTGTTTGAGGATGCGGAACAGATGGTCTGCCTCGGCCGGCGTCAAGACGCCGGTCGGCTCGTCGAGGATCAGGATCTCGGCGCCGCGATAGAGCGCCTTGAGGATTTCGACGCGCTGCTGCAGGCCGACGGGCAGTTCCTCGATGATCGCGTCGGGATCGACTTCCAGCCCGTATTCGCGTTCCAGCCGCTCCAGCTCCGAGCGCGCCTTGGCGATGCTGCTCTTCAGCAATGCGTCGCTCTCGGCGCCGAGGATGACGTTTTCCAGCACCGAGAAATTGTCAACCAGCATGAAATGCTGGTGCACCATGCCGATGCCGAGCGCGATGGCGTCATTCGGCGTCTTGATCGACGCCGGCTGGCCGCCGACGCGGATCTCGCCGCTGTCGGCCTGGTAGAAGCCGTACAGAATCGACATCAGCGTCGACTTGCCGGCGCCGTTCTCGCCGACAATGCCGTGGATGGTGCCGCGCGCGACCTCCAGATTGATATCGCGGTTGGCGCGCACGGCGCCAAAACTCTTGTTGATGCCGATCAGCTCGATTGCGGCTTGCGCCATGCAGCCTGTCCCACTCAGTTTTTTTATCGCTTGGTCAAAACGCCTAGCATGCTGCCCTGCCCGTGCCAATTGGCCGGAGGGTTGTCCACTCTCGACAAATCCCCGCGCGCTTGTCAATTTCGAACGTGGCCGGGACCTTCACATTCGCTAATGTGGGGAACGCGACGGATACGTCGCCTGTGAGCGCAACTGACCGGGGTTTGAAATGATCATGCCTGCCGACCGGCTGACGACGCTGGAAATCCGCGCCGCCGAGCAGGAAAAGACCATCGAGGAACTGTCAGGCCAGATCGCCGAGCAGTGGAAGGTGATCGAGCGAATGGAACGTAAGCTCAGCGCGCTCACCGACCGCTTCCTGGCCCTGGAGGAGCAGGCCGCGTCCGACGTGCCGGTCACCAAGCCGCCGCATTGGTGAGGGAGGGAGAAGCGTGATGGCCAGTGAAAGCGACCGCATCGCCCGCGCCGGCGACTATGTGTTCGGCCTGATGAACGACATCGAGCGCCGGCGCGCCGAACGCGACCTCGAAATCGACCCCGCCTTCCGCGACGCGGTGCAGCGCCTGGCCGAGCGCATGCGCGCCTTCGACCCCGCCGCGCCGGCGGACGGGGCGACCGACAAACGCTGGAATCTGGTCACCCAGCGCATCGCCGAATTGCCGCAGATGCGGCTTGCCGGCGTTGGCAGCGGCGACAGCCGCGCGGAAGCGCGGCCACCCGTCATTCGCAGGCTGGAGCGTCCGCGCTACGACGTCGGCCTGCACGCCCTTGGCGGCCGGCGCGGGTTTGTCGTTGCCATGGCGCTGGTGGCCGCCTTCGCGCTCGGCTACCTGACCGGCGCTTGGTCAGCCGAGGGCACACTTCTGCCATGACTATGCATTCCGCGAAAAACAAGACCGCCGGGTTTGCACCCGGCGGTCCGCATTGCTGAAGATCAGCGCCGATCAATACGGGCAGGCATTGTCCGACATGTAGTCGTGCACCTTGACGGTGCCGGCGATGATGTCGGCCTTTGCCTTTTCGACTGCTGTCTTCATGGCATCGTCGACGAGCGCCTTGTTGTTGTCGTCCATGGCGTAGTCGACGCCGCCTTCCTTGAGGCCGAGGTCGTTGATGCCGGCGGTGAACTTGTCGTTCTTGGCATCCATGAAGGTGTTGTAGACGGCGACGTCGACGCGCTTGACCATCGAGGTCAGCACCTTGCCGGGCTGCAGCCCGTTCTGGTTGGAATCGACGCCGATGCCGAGCTTGCCGGAATCGGCCGCCGCCTGCAGCACGCCGACGCCGGTTCCGCCGGCCGCCGCGTAGATCACGTCGGCGCCCTGGTCGATCTGCGTCTTGGCGATCTCACCGCCCTTGGCCGGATCGTTCCAGGCGGCCGGCGTGTCGCCAGTCATGTTCTGGATCACCTCGGTGGCGCCGGCCGACTTGGCACCGCCGACATAGCCGCAGCCGAACTTGCGGATCAGCGGGATGTCCATGCCGCCGATGAAGCCGACCTTCTTGGACTTCGAGGCCATCGCCGCCATCACGCCGACGAGATAGGAGCCTTCCTGCTCCTTGTAGACGACGGAGCGGACGTTAGGCTTGTCGACGACCATGTCGATGATGGCGAACTTGGTGTCGGGGAATTCGGTGGCAATCTTGTCCAGTGCGTCCGCCCAGGAGAAGCCGGCCATGACGATCGGATTGCGGCCGTCCTCGGCGAAGCGGCGCAGCGCCTGCTCGCGCTGGGTGGCGTTGGAGACTTCGAATTCGACATAGGCGATGCCGGTCTCGGTCTTGAACTTCTCAGCGCCGTTATAGGATGCCTCGTTGAACGATTTGTCGAACTTGCCGCCGAGATCGTAGAGAATCGCCGGCTGGATATCCGCGGCGAAAGCCGGAAGAACCATTGCGGTTGCGGCCAGAAGGCCAAGAACGATACGTTTCATGTGATCCACACCCTGTCGGTTATTTTTCCGTTACGCACCGCCTGCCAGCCCGGTTCTCCGGCGGGCAGACGACGTCTGGCAGGAAGTATGCCCCTCCCGCTCGCGGCCAATCTGGCACGGCCCGAAACAAAATTCACGTGGAATTTTGACCTTTTGGAAAAGCATCGCGCCGGCATGCGGCGCGGCGCATCATTCGGTTCGCCGGCCGGCTTGGGCGTCGGATGGCACACCGCGGACCATCAGGTCGGAGCGACCGCGCCGCCCCGCCGCTGCCGCCGGTAACCGATGGCATAAAACAGGAAGGCCACCACCGCGAACACCGCGAAACCGGGCTGGCCGAGCACCCAGGCAATGACGCCGTCCCAGAGAAGCGGGCTGGCCTTGTCGCGCACGTAGGTCTCGAAGGCTGCGCGGGTGTCGGGTGATACCGCCAACCAACTCGTATTGAGCGGGGTCATGACCAGCGCCGAGGCCGCCACCGAGCGCGTCACGTCGACCACCGCCATGATGACGGAAACCGAAAGCGCGACCATCGCCGCGAGACGAAAGATGAAACGTAGCATCGAGACTTCCTCCCCAAGACGAAACCGGGCCGTCACAGACCCGGGTTTCGTCCCTTCCCCGTCAGAGAAATAGAGCGAGCGCGCGCCGCCGGCAATCGTCACACACGAATTTGAGCTATACCGCCGGCTTGCGTTTGCGTCGGTTGACGCGCCAGACCGCGAACACCCCGCCAGCGATGGCGCCGATGATCAGCCCGGCGAGGCCGATGAACACGGCGAAATAGCCGCAGGCGCCCTCGAAGCAACTCATGTCGCTGGCATCCGCGATCAGCGAGCCCGCGGCAAAGCCGGCGCAGGCGCCGATCGCCGCGCCAAGGATGATGCCGAGCAAGGCCGCCACCACCGAAACCAGCACCGGCGGGCTCTCGGTTTCCGCATTGGCATAGACCGCATCGGCACCGGCACCGCGGCGCAGCAGGTAGAGGCAAAGCAGGCCAATCGCGATCTCGCCGCCGGTAAAGACAAGGCTCCTCGCCGAGAAGACGAAGTCGGGCGTCAGAAGCACATAGGCCTGCTGCGCCAGCAGCCAAAGGATGGTCGCGACCTGCCAGATGGTGAAATGGCGCGGGAAGCGCGCCGAGCGATTGAAGGCGAGGCCGAGCAGGTAAAGCCCCCAAAGGATGGTGACGATGCCCGCGACAAGGCCGCCATAGATAAGGAAGAAGACGCTTTCCGGCAGGCTGGAATCGCCGACCAACCGCCATGTCGACATCAGGCCATAGACCGACCTGGCCATGACGATGACGAGCCACGCCACGGGCACGTAGGACAGCCCGCTCTCCGGCCGCGCCGCCGGCCCCTGGTTGGTCGAAGTCATCTCCGGACTGTGCCCCCGCAAAGCCTTGTGTCCACAAGGACAGCGGACGGATGGCGAAGTCAAGCAATGACAGGCTGTGCCGCCCGGTCTGTGCACATCATTCGGCCGCGGGTGCGTGGCCAAGCCGTGGCGGCGGCCGCGCGAACGGTCCCTTATGCGGCAAAGCCGACAAAGCGCCATTATGGCTTGGCATTCGCCGCGGGATCGACTAGATGAGCCCCGCGCCTCTTGCTTCGACGGCTATGGGCGCCGGGATTGAGTGTCCGCCGGTTGAGGGCGCTCGAGGTGCGGAAATACCGCGCGAAATTCCCAAGGGACTGCATATCCCCAACCCGCGCGGCAAAACCGGCCGGTGCGCTCGTGCAAGGACGGAGAGGTGGCCGAGTGGTTGAAGGCGCACGCCTGGAAAGTGTGTTTACGGGAAACCGTAACGCGGGTTCGAATCCCGCTCTCTCCGCCAGAATTTTTCTAATAAGTTAATTATTTCAAATAGTTAGTTAACTCATAGAAGCGCTTCAAGGTCGAAGCGTCGTTAGTCTGTGTAACCTACGGTCAGGAATCCGCATAGTCCGCCATGGCGTCGCTCAACCTCGAGGAGGTCAGCGCCCTGTTTTGGGGCCGAGGGCGGACTGGCAGGTTCAGGCTGCGGTTGTTCAAAAGCGGACGTTCGGTTGAACGGGGACATAGTCGTGACCTGACCCAAAGTAGCCCGTCGGCAGCACCCGCGATCGGACCATAAACGACGCCGTGTGAGGAATGGCCCAAGAAACGTGGTGAGTTGATCGCTGTCGGCGCCGGCACTGGACGCTCGCATTCGAGGTAGGACTAGAATACGCTCGCCGCCCGAAGCTTCGACCTACGGAAGAGGCAGGACACAAGTATGGAGCGACGCCTCACCGCAATCCTTGCTGCCGACGTCGTCGGCTACAGCCGCCTCATGGGAGCCGACGAGGTTGGCACACTCACGCAGTTGAAGCACCTTCGCGCCGAGGTGATCGAGCCTAGGATCGCGCAGGCCCATGGACGCATCGTTGGTTCCGCCGGCGACAGTCTGCTTGTCGAATTTGCCAGCGCGGTCGACGCGGTACAGTGCGCGGTCGAAGCCCAGGAGGGATTGGCCGCTCACAATGCAAGTTTGCCCGAAGACAAGCGCATGACTTTCCGCATGGGCCTGAATTTGGGCGACGTGATTGCAGAGGACGACACAATCTACGGTGATGGTGTGAACATCGCCGCGCGGATCGAGAAGCTTGCAGAGGCTGGCGGCGTCTGCGTCGCGAGCAACGTCTACGAGCAGGTAAAGGGTAAACTAGACTATGCCTACACCGACCTCGGTAGCCATCAGGTCCACAACATCGTGGAGGCGGTGCGCGCCTATCAGGTCAGTCGAGCAAAACCAACTCCGGTATTCTCGACAAGGGAGAGGCTGATGCTTCCCGAAAAACCGTCCATCGCGGTCTTGCCATTCGACAACATGAGTGGCGACCCCGAGCAGGGCTACTTCGCAGACGGCATGGTGGAGGAGATCATCACCGCGCTGTCCCGGACGCGCTGGCTGTTCGTCATCGCGCGCAACTCGAGCTTTACCTACAAGGGACGGGCAGTGGACATTAAGCAGGTCGGACGCGAGCTTGGTGTGCGCTACGTGCTTGAAGGGAGCGTGCGCAAGGCGGCGAGCAGGGTTCGCATCACCGGGCAGCTTATCGACGCGACAACGGGAGCACATCTATGGGCCGACCATTTCGACGGCGAGCTGGAGGACGTTTTTGAGCTGCAGGAGGAAGTGACCAGGAGCGTCGTCGGAGCGATCGCTCCGAAGCTGGAACAGGCAGAGATCGAGCGGGCCAAGCGCAAGCCGACCGAGCACCTTGACGCTTACGACTACTATCTGCGCGGGATAGCAAGCCTCCACCAGTTGACCAGGGAATCCACCGCAAACGCCCTCCAGTTGTTTTACAAGGCCATCGAACTCGACCCTGAATTTGCCTCGGCATACGGCATGGCCGCCTGGTGTGCCGTCATTCGCAAGGCGAACGGTTGGATGACGGATCGCAAGCAAGAAACCGCCGAAACCGAGCGCCTGGCTCTGAAGGCCGTGGATTTGGGCAGGGATGACGCGATCGCTCTTTCCCGCGGCGGGACCGCGCTCGCCTACGTCGTGGGCGACAACAATAGCGGGGCAGCGTTCATTGATCGCGCGCTTGCGCTCAATCCGAACCTGGCTACCGCGTGGCTATTCAGCGGCTGGATCAGAGCCGACCTCGGCGATACGGAAACCTCACTTCGGCACCTGGCGACTGCGATACGCATGAGCCCAGTCGACCCGCTCATGTTCGACATGCAGAATGCGGTTGCAGTGGCTCATCTCTTCGCTGGTCGATTTGAGGAGGCATCATCTTGGGCTGAAAGGTCGTTGCGGGAAAAGCCGGACTTTTTGCCGTCGTTGCGCTTTGCCGCTGCAAGCTATGCTCACGCCGGCCGAACCGAGGATGCGCAAAAGGTCGTGAGCCGAATTCTCGCCCTCGATCCGGGCCAACGAATTTCCAATCTCGCCGACTTCGTTTCAGCCGTCCCAGCCCATATGGCTCTGCTTGCAGAAGGTTTGCGAAAGGCGGGGCTGCCGGAATAGCGCTGCCAGGCTGGCGCATCGATCACGAGTTGGGAACGCACCGAGATCGCAAAGACCGCACCGTGGGTGGCGTCGGCCCGGCACAACTCGCCGTAGGGCGCCGTACAAGCGATCCCGCGTCATCCATGGCGTCGCTCAGGGCGGACCGACCGCTTCTGGCGTACGCGAAGCGAGTAGCGGACATTTAAACCGATGGAGCTGAGGCCCTGGATTGGACCCGAAGCCGTCACGGTCCGATTGCGAGGCAACTGCCGCGAACAAGCGGCAGGGAAGGTGGGACTCGCTCGTCGGTGGCGCTGCGGTAGGGTCGCCAAGGCGTCGCGCGAGCATAGCCTCAAGAAGCGTGATCTGTGGTATGATAGGCCGGTGAGGGCACGCTGGAAGCGCCGGTCCCTAACTGCCTCGGGCCTGCGGCTTGCGTGTCGCGAATCTTGACTGGGGCCCAACATGGAGCGGAAGCTCGCTGCCATCCTTGCCATCGATGTCGTAGGGTACTCGGCGCTCATGGAGGCGGATGAAGCGGGCACATTCGATCGGCTGAAACGTGGCCGCAAAGAGCTGTTCGAGCCGGAAATCGAGACGCGACACGGGCGAATCTTCAAGCTGATGGGAGACGGCCTGCTGGCGGAGTTCGGCAGCGTGGTAGATGCGGTCGAATGCGCGGTCACGCTTCAGCGCGGCATGGCGGAACGTAACGCGAGCGTCGCCGAAGACCAGCGCTTCGAAGTCCGGATCGGGATCAACCTTGGGGAAGTGATCGTCGAAGGGGACGATCGCTATGGCGAGGGCGTGAATGTGGCGTCGCGCCTCCAACAACTCGCCGAGCCCGGTGGCATCTGCGTTTCGGAGAAGGTGTCCAAGGAGGTCAGGCAGAAGCTGGCGTTTGCGTTCGAGCCCATGGGCGAGCAGCGGGTGAAGAACATAGCCGAGCCGATATACTGCTATCGCGTGAACCTGCAGCTTCCGAGAGCGGCTCCGGTCGGGCGACTGGCATCGCTGGAATTGCCCGACAAGCCCTCAATCGCGGTTTTGCCTTTCACCAACATGAGCAACGATCCGGAGCAGGAAACCTTTGTCGACGGCTTGACCGAAGACCTGATCACCGACCTGTCTCGCTCAGCCGGCCTCTTCGTCATCGCGCGCAACTCGACCTTTGCTTACAAGGGGAGGTCGGTCGATGTGCGTTTGGCCGCGCGTGATCTTGGGGTGCGCTATGTGGTTGAAGGCAGCGCCCGGCGCGCTGCAGCGCGCGTGCGCATCAACGCGCAGTTGATCGACGCGATCGGCGGCGATCATATCTGGGCCGAGCGCTACGACAGCAGCCTCGAGGATATCTTTGCAGTGCAGGACGAGGTCACGGCCAAGATCGTCGAAGCCCTTGTCGGCCGATTGGCCGGACAGCCGGCGCGCAAACGGCCGTCAAGTCTCGAAGCCTATGACCTCTGCGTGCGAGCCCGCGGCGTCAGTTTTCAGACCGGGTTAGGCGCGCGGGAAGCGCGCATGCTCCTGGAAAGGGCGATCGGACTCGATCCCGACTATGCCGAGGCACATAGCTTGCTGGCCCTCAATCTTTGGCTTGGCTGGCTGTTCTGGAACGAGCCGAAGGAAACCAACCAGCCTCGCGCGCTGGCTGAAGCGCAACGGGCTGTGGCGCTCGACCCTAACGATGCCGGGAACCGCTGGGGGCTGGGCATCATACTTGGTCACGAACGGCGATACGCGGAATCGGATGCCGAATTCGAGGCGACCTTCAGGCTCGATCCCAATCATGCCGATGCATGGGCGATGCGCTCGGATCTCATCACCTTGAGGGGCGACGCGGTCAAGGGCGTCGAATTCGTGAAGCGGGCTTTGCGGCTCAATCCGCACCCACCGGGGTGGTACTATTGGATGGCAGGCCAAGCCTATTATGCGCTCGGCGACTATCAATCCGCGGTCGAGGCTTTACGCAAACCGGAAACCTACCGCACCACGTCGCGGCGCATGCTGGCGGCAGCCCTCACGCAGGTCGGGCGCCTGGATGAAGCCCGTCAGGAAGCGGAATTCTTCATGATGAGCAATCCCCATTTCAGCATCAGGCATTGGGCAACATCGCAGCCATTCGACGACGAGGAAGTGCTCCAGCGCTTCGTCGAAGGCTATCGCAAGGCTGGCCTTCCCGACTGAAAAGCGCATTGCTTTGGATCGCCGCCTTGCTCTCGTCAGGGTATAGGCTCGTCTATTGACTATGAGGGCAATGCCACGCGACGACCGAGATGCTGCGCAAAGCGGATTGCTTTGAACCTTCGCCATAGAAGCACTTCAAGGTCAAAGTGTTGATCTGTGTAACAAACTGTCAGGACCGCTTGGTCCGCCATCGCGTCGCTTAACGTCGAGGTGGTCAGCGTCCTGTTTGGGCTGAGAGCAGTAGGTCCGCTTGTGGTTGAGGGAACAACGATGGCGGACGTTGAGATGCCAATGCACAAAAGCCTACGGATCAAACGAAGCAACAGCCACCAGTTGCTCACGAAGCCAAGCGTTCCCGGCGTCGCGATCAAATCGGCGGTGCCAGTACATTGTGACGTCCATAGCCGGCGGTTCCATCGGTGGTATGAAAATATCCAAATCGAGACGTTCGGCCACCAGACGCGCAAAGTGAGCCGGGATGCTGCCGAGCAGCTCGCTCGTTGCTACGGCGAGCGCCACGGCCTGGAAATGCGGAACGGTCATGGCGACCTTGCGTGACAGGCCGAGCCTTTCGAGCGCAGGATCTATGGTTCCAGTCTTGGCCCCGTCGGCCGAACGCAACACCTGCGGGATGGCGCAGAAAACGTCGGCAGGAATGGTCTCTCCAGGCTTGATGCCCTTTGGCCCCAGCAACGGATGCTCACGGCGGGCGATGCAAACAAGCCAGGAACGGAACAGCTTGTGGCTGACGATCCACTCCGGCGTCTCCAGTGCCCGGTCCAACGCGATGTCGGCCCTGTCGTCGCCCAGCAGGCCGAAAACGTCTGTCGAAGGGTGATCTATCATCTGGAGGGTGATCGACGGCGCAACGGGCGCCACCTTTGCCGCCAGCTTCGGCATGAGCAAAGCCGAGAAATAGTCCGATCCGATCAGCATGAAGGACCGGGTCGACGTCCGAGGATCGAACGTTGCGTTTGCCGTTAGAGCCAATTCGATTTGCACCAATGCCTGGCGCACCGGCTCCTTCAGCTGGAGCGCGCGCGGTGTTGGCATCCGTCGCGCACGAAAAGCTCGTCGCCGAGGATGGAGCGCAGGCGCCCGAGCGCCGAGCTGACCGCCGGCTGCGACAGGCCGACCCGTTCCCCGGCGCGTACCGTACTTCGCTCCAGCATCATGGCGTCGAAAACGCGCAACAGATTGAGATCGAACGCGGCCAAATTCACGGCGCCAATATCCCGAATACGATCATTCGATTTCCGCCAGTCGGATCATTGTTCTAACAATGCAAACGTTGCTGCAGCACCGACCCTAGTTGACCGAACATGGAAAGGGAAACGCGATGGACATCGCCCCAGGCTCGGTGCGCGCAGCGCGCACCGTCAAATGGATGGACACGGTCTACAGGATCAATGTCGGCAGATACCAAAGCGGCGGCATAGTCAGCGTCTTCGAATCCACCGTGCCCTCGCGCGGCGGCCCGCCCGTGCATGCGCACCACAATGAGGACGAAGTGATCCACGTGATCGAGGGCACCTACGAATTCTGGCTCGACGGTCAGTTCATGATGGTGCCCGCGGGCGCGTCGATCTTCCTACCCTGCGGCGTACCACACACGTTCCGCGTTGCGAGTGCCGAGCCAGGCCGCAACCTTACGATTTTGACGCCCGGCGGGCTGGAGGAGTTCTTCGTCGAGGCGGCCGCACGCGAACTGGCCATTCCTGATCAGATGACCGAAGTGGCGGAACTCGCGAGCCGCTATGGGATCGAGTTCCGTGGACCGGCCAAGTGGGTTGACTAGTTCGAACCGTCAGCGAGAGTCGCAATGACGAGGTGGCGCGGTGTCCCGCGTCGCCTCGTCATGACCGTTCAGGACAGATGACCTGGCCTAGGCTGGAAATCCAGCGAAGGGGCGCCCGCTTCTGGATCAACCGGATGATATGATCGTACGCAAATAGGAATGGATACGCGCAACCTCGACCTCCAACTTCGTGCCCGCAATGTCTGCTTGCAGGAAATGGCGATCCTGACATTCCTTGCGCGCGCGACCCTCGGATACCGCTCAAAACGGGTGGACGGACTCGGAGCAGCGAGCTTATAGAACCCGTGACCTCTGTCGCCCCGGCCGTGTAACTAATTGCGCAACAAAAAGATGAATATTTTCAATGTTATAGGCCTATGATCGAAAGACGCTCTCTCCGCCAGCAGGCCTATGTGCCATCATACCCCGCATAATCCGCCCACCCCGCATCCGGTAATCCCATGAAGAAAATTGGCTTTCTGTCGTTCGGACATTGGTCGCCGTCGCCGCAGTCGGGGACGCGCTCGGCGGCCGACGCGCTGCTCCAGTCGATCGACATTGCCGTCGCCGCAGAGGAGCTGGGCGCGGACGGCGCCTATTTCCGCGTCCACCATTTCGCCCGCCAGCTCGCCTCGCCCTTTCCGCTGCTGGCCGCCGCCGGCGCCAGGACGCGCCGCATCGAGCTCGGCACCGCCGTCATCGATATGCGCTACGAGAACCCGCTCTACATGGTCGAGGACGCCGGCGCCGCCGACCTCATCGCCGGCGGCCGGCTGCAGCTTGGCATCAGCCGCGGCTCGCCGGAGCAGGTGATCGATGGCTGGCGCTATTTCGGTTACGTGCCCGAGGAGGGCAAGAGCGATGCCGACATGGCCAGGCGCCACGCCGAGGTCTTCCTCGAGGTGCTGCGCGGCCATGGCTTTGCCCAACCCAATCCGCGGCCGATGTTCCCCAATCCGCCGGGCCTGCTGCGCCTGGAGCCTTTGTCAGAGGGCCTGCGCGACAGGATCTGGTGGGGTGCGGCCACCAACGCCACGGCGGAATGGGCGGCCAAGCTTGGCATGAACTTGCAGAGCTCGACGCTGAAGTTCGACGAGGGCGGCAAGCCGCTGCATATCCAGCAGGCCGAGCAGATCCGCGCCTTCCGCAAGGCGTGGGCGGAGGCCGGCCACAGCCGCGAGCCGCGCGTCTCGGTGAGCCGCAGCATCTTCGCGCTGGTCAACGACATGGACCGCGCCTATTTCGGCGGCAGCGAGGACGAGGATCATTTCGGCTATATCGAACCCGAGAAGCGCGCCGTCTTCGGCCGCACCTATGCGGCCGAGCCGGATGTGCTCATAGAACAGCTGAGGGCGGACGAAGCGATCGCCGAGGCCGACACGCTGCTTCTCACCGTGCCCAACCAGCTTGGCGTCGCCTACAATACGCATGTGATCGAGGCGATCCTCAAATTCGTCGCGCCGGCCCTCGGCTGGCGCTGACGGGTCGATTTCGAGCCGCCGGCGTGGTCCGTCAGTGCGCGGTCTGCGAATGCTCGCCGCCCGGCTGCGAAATGCCGCCAAGCGCCTCGCCAGCCCATTCAGTATTGCCGGCGGTGGCGAGATCGCCGAGCGAAATGATGCCGACCAGCCGGTGCTCGCGACTGATGACCGGCATCCGCCGCAGCTTGAGGTCGCCCATGTTGCGCAGGATATCGTCCACTTCCTGGTCGTCGAAGCAGTATTTCACCTCCGCGCTCATCACTTCCCTGATCTTCGTATCGGGCCCCTTGCCTTCCGCCACGCCGCGAACGGCAATGTCGCGATCGGTGATCATTCCGACCAGCCGGTCATTCTCGCCGACGGGCAAAACACCGGCGTCAAGATCGGCCATGGCCCGAGCCGCGTCGCGCAAGGTCTGGTCCGGACTGGCGACCCGAACGGCCTGCGTCATGCAATCCCTGATTTTCATGATTCTCTCCTCGCGTTGCAGCGCCCTCGCCAATGCGGTGATCAGGAAGAATGAACGCCTGTCCGAAACGTTCCATCTTCAACCAGATGACGCTGTCGGGTGGCGGCTCCGCGCTGAAGCCTTCATCATCGGGAACCATCGGTCGGTCGAAGTGTTGTGACGCAAGGAACCCACCCCGAGAGAATGGAAGGAAAGACAATGCGGATGTTGACGATGATCGTCACGCTCTCGGCGCTCGCCCTGGCGCTACCGGTCTCGGCGCAGATCGCCGAGCCGCAGCGGCCCCAGAACCTGCCCCCTGCGCAAGAGCCGCTGCCGGACCAGACGGCGCCCGATCAGGATCTCTCTGCACAGGATTTCACCAATATCGCCCTGGTGGCGGTCGAGGACCTGCCGGCGGAAATCAAGGCGCAGGCGGAGGCCGTGATCACCGAGACCAGCGCCGAGGATCTCTTGAAACTGCAACGTTCAGTCGACGCCTCGCCGCAGGCACTGTCGGTCTTGCAGGCCAACGGGCTCAGCTCCTCGCAGGTCGTCGCTGCCAACATCGATTATGATGGCACGCTGACGCTGATCATCCAAACCACGACATGACAAGCGCCCCGGGGGAAGGCGCCTGACCCGACCGACGACCGCAATCAACTGCGGAACCATCTTGGCCGCGATCTCGCTACCTCGATCGAGTGGCTCCGGTCGAGGTCTAACCAGAGCCGGCATCGACGCGCTGCTCGCCTGCTACGTCAGTGCATGAACACGCCGCGCAGCCAGGCGAAGAAGCCGGATCCCGGCGAGTTCGCCGCGCGTACGCGAGAGGCCGCCCATCTGGCCGGCAGCGTCGCACCGACATGGCAATGGCAGACGATCTCATGCAACTGCCAGTCGCTCAGCTCGAAGAAGCGCCTGGCTTCGCCGTAGCTGTCATCGGCCAGGCCCTGAGCGCGAAAGACCGGATCCTCGAAGGCGACCGTGATCGGCGATCCCGAAGCGCGCATCCTGTCGCGCAGGTCGGGAGCCGTGTATTCGGTGCCGGCGAGCGCCCCGAGGCGCCGGTCGGGATCCTGCTCCAGAAGTTGCGCCCAGCGTTCGAGGCGCTGGCCGCGGGTTGCGAAGAGATACGTCGCCTCGGCATGGACGTCGGCAACGGCATTGAGTTGGTCTACGGTCTGGTGTTTCACGGCCGCCTCCTGTTTCAGCAGATGACCCACCCCCTTGTGGAATTATGGCGCCGCTGGAGGTCGGCAAGCCCCGAACGGGCTGCGTCGTGAATCATTTTCGGGCGTGGCTCGGCCCATGCCGCGGCCGGCGCGTAGGGCCTGATCGGAACCATACGCGAGCGCGACCGTTCCGCCTGTATCGCCCATTAACGTCGAGCCTGAATGATAGCGCCTGAGAGGCCGAGCGCAGGGACATCACATGACGGCAATTCTTCCCAATCCCGACCCCACCCCCATGCCACCCCCACCGCCGCTACCCGAACCGAAGCCCATGCGTGAGCCGGAGCCGCAGCGGCTTCCGGACGAGGACCCGGTTCCCAACCCCGACGAGAACGACGCGCCGCCCAAGCACGCGATCGGGATCGTGCTGTCCATGACGGTTCCTATCTGAGGATCATCGAGGACAGGTCGGTTGAAATAGCGGCAGGCTGTCTCCAGTGACTGGTCGGACCACCATTTCGCTGGCAGAAACCAGCATTCGGCGTATCATCCTTTTGGGTGAGGGTTCATGGCAGGAGGAGGCCTATGAGCGTCGTGCCAAAAGTGCCGGCTATCGACTCGACGGCCGAAGAACTTGTTTCATCTACGCTTTCAAGATTCCGTGCCGGCGACACCATATCGACCAGGGCGGCGATCGACGCCATCCGCCGCATCGGCCCGGCTTGCGACGACAGCGACGACCATCTGGTCGAGCTGATTGTCATGGCGGCAATTGGTAAGACCATGGCGGTGGTTTTCGATCATCGGACCCACTAGGAACTCGTACCTAAAACTCTCGGCGCTCAGAAAGGTCGCGCCCAATCGAGGTTCCGGGGAACCCCACCGGACCCTTTTCGTTATCTCGTGTTGAACGAGGAACGCAGTCATGGCCGACGACAAGACGAAGACCGACAACCGCGACCGTTCGCAAGTGGCCGGCGACGAGGACTACGAGGTCAGGCATTTCGCCGAGGAAGCAGGCATCACGCCGGAACAGGCCCGCACGCTCATCAAGCGGCACGGGACCGACCGCAAGGTGCTGCACGAGATCGCCGAGAGCATCAAAGGGCAGTAGGTCGAGGGTTTCCGACGCGAGCCTAGCTCCCCAGCGGGTGCGGCATGTAGCCGACGAAGCCCGCTATCTTCCAGCGGCCACCGACCTTCGAGCAGAAATAGAGCGTTTGCCACTTCAGCCTGTCGACGCGGCCGTCCGCCTTCGCGATGGAACCGTTGAACTTCTTGTGCAGCACCGCCCGGTCGCCGTCGACATCGATATCGCGCATGTTGGTGACCCGAAAAAGTGCCTCGCGCAGCGGCTCGGCGAATGCCGTCGCCGCGGTTTCCTTGGCCTGGCGCAGCCATTCGTCGCGATAGGCGACAAGCGTCGGAAACTGCAGCCGCCAGGCGTCCGCGTCGTTGAGGAAATGCGCATGCATGCCGAAGAATCTCTCGGCGACGAAATCGTCCTCGACCATCGACCAGTCCTGCGAGAGAAAGGCATCGATGTCGCGCCGCACCAGCATTTCCCACAGCGCATGACGATCGGCGTCGCCGGCCGGAAACGGGTTCTTGTCGAAGGTCATTTTCTTTCTCCCGGATCGCGACCGGCATGGCGGCGCAACATGCTGATCCACTTCTAGCAAAGCAACATCCATCTCGAAAAATATTGCTCTCCAGCCAGCGGCACTAGGAGGATCGCGCCAATAGGGATAGAGGGTCGGCGACGGCAGACTCCGAACAGTCCTGCCATGTCTGACCAGGAGGCTATTCCTTGCCCAAGCAGTGTTTCGGAACGTCGCATGTGCCGCTTTCGCCAGCCGTCCGCGCCGGCGATTTCGTCTTTGTCTCGGGCCAGGTGCCGGTCGGCAGCGATGGCATGGTGGTCAAGGGTGGCATCGTCGAGCAGACCGAGCAGGTGCTTCAGAACATCAAGGCGGCCCTGGCGCTTGCCGGCTGCACCATGGACGATGTCGTCAAGACGACAGTCTGGCTGGAGGACGCGCGCGACTTCGGCACCTTCAACACCGTCTATGCCAGGCATTTCCCGAAGGATCCGCCGGCCCGCACCACGGTCGAGTCGCGGCTGATGATCGACATCAAGATCGAGGTCGAGGCCGTCGCCTATCGGCCGCTCTGACAGAGAGACCAGAACAACCGGAGGCTGCCCGATGCAATTCGATCTCCTGATAAAGGGCGGCCGCCTTATCGATCCGGCTTCCGGGCTCGATGCGCCACGTGACCTCGCCTTCGCCAACGGCCATGTCGCCGCGATCGAAGCGGCGATCGACGCCGAACACGCGAAACAAGTGATCGACGCGAGGGATTGCCTCGCCACGCCCGGCCTCATCGACCTGCACAGCCACGTCTACTGGGGCGGCACCTCGCTCGGTGTCGACGCCGACCGGCTCGCGGCGAAGAGCGGCACCACTACCTTCATCGACGCCGGCAGCGCCGGCGCGGGCAATTTCCTCGGCTTTCGCCGCCACGTCATCGAGCGTTCGAAGGTCCGCATCCTCGCCTACGTCAACATCTCCTTCGCCGGCATTTTCGGTTTCTCGCAAACGGTCTCGGTCGGCGAATGCAGCGATCTGAGGCTCTGCGAGCCGCGCGAAACGGTGGCTGCCGTTCGCGAG
>NZ_RZOJ01000270.1:0-8479 GCF_003998845.1 Mesorhizobium sp. M4A.F.Ca.ET.022.05.2.1
GCATTCAGGCCGGCATCTGCCACATCAACGGCCCGGCCGTCGGCGACGAGGCGCAGATGCCGTTCGGCGGTGTCAAAGGTTCCGGCTACGGCCGCTTCGGCGGCAAGGCCTCGATCGCCGAATTCACCGACCTGCGCTGGGTGACGATCGAGGATCCCGGCCAGCACTACCCGTTCTGACGGAGAGCCTGGCGACCTTCTATCTGCCGAGGCTCAGCCCTGCCTTCCTCGCCTCGTCGCGCAGGAACGGCAGGCCGACCTCGATGACGTCGCGCGGGTCTTCAGCCACCGGGCGCCACACCGCCAGTCCGCCGGCGATGTCGACGTCGACATGGTTCATGCTTTCGAGCGTGATCGGCCCCTCGTAGCCGATGTCGGCGATCGCCTTCATGCAGGCCGCCCAGTTGATCATGCCGCGCCCCGGCACGCCGCGGTTTGCCTCCGACACATGCACATAGCCGAGGAAGGGCGCGGCCGCCTCGAAGCCGGCCGCAAAGCTCTCCTCCTCGATATGCATGTGGTAGGTGTCGAGGTGGATGAAGATATTCTCCGCCCCGACCCGCTCGATGACCCTGGTCGCATCGATACCGCGGTTGATCAGATGCGTCTCGTAGCGGTTGCAGGGCTCGATGCCGAGCTTCAGCCCGCGCGCCTTCGCCGACTTCGCCGCCCGCTCGAGGAAGCGGCACATACCGTCGATCTCCTTGCGCGTCGGCGCCTGGCCGGTAGTCTTGCCGATCGTGCCATAGGTAACGCCGCCGAGCGCCTCGCTGCCCACCTCATTGCAGACCTTGAAGGCCGGCTGCAGGAAGTCGAGCGCCTCGTCCGGCCGCTCGACCACATCGAGGGAGCGCGGCAGGCCGAGCGAGGGGATCAGCTCGACGCCGTAGTGCGTGGCGAAGCCGCGCGTGCGCTTGGTGTCGATCTCCTCAGGGCGCAGCAGCGGGATTTCCATCAGCCCGATGCCGTGTTCCTTCAGCCGGTCCATCTGCGGTTCGATGCGGGCAAGGTCCCAGACCGGAGCGATGGCGAAAGTGTGCAGTCCAAAAGTGTTCATATGTTTAGCCTCGTTGTTCATGCGCCGCCGCGGCGCTGATATCGCCGCCGCCGACGATGCGGCTGACGACTTCGTTCATGTTCGTCTTGCTGGTGACGAGATCCGCATCGGCGCGGCCGTGGCGCAGCACGACGATGCGGTCGGTGACCGACAGCACGTCGTTCAGCCGGTGCGAGATCAGGATAACGGCGATGCCCTCCGACCGCAGCCGCCGGATCAGGTCGAGCACGCTCTGCACCTCGCGCACGGCAAGCGCCGCCGTTGGCTCGTCCATGATCACCAGCTTCGGATTAAAGGTCAGCGCGCGAGCGATCGCCACCGTCTGCTGCTGGCCGCCCGAGAACGAGCCGACCGACCGGTTGATCGACGGTAGCCGCGCGCCGAGCCGCTCGATCATCCTGGACGCCTCGCGGTCCATCGCCGCCTTGTCGACGAAGCCGGGAAACAGGCCGAACACCTTCCTGGTCGGCTCGCGGCCGAGAAAGATATTCGACGCCACGTCCTGCTGCTTGGCCAGCGACAGGTCCTGGTAGATCATCTCGATGCCGAGCTCGCGCCGCTGGCCCGGGTCGAGCCCAAGGATGTCCTTGCCGTCGAATTCGATCGAGCCGGAATCGGCACGGTAGATGCCGGTGATGGTCTTCATCAGCGTCGACTTGCCGGCGCCATTGTCGCCGACGAGGCCGACCACCTCGCCAGCCGCGACCGAGAGATCGACACCGTGCAGCACGTCGACCGCGCCAAAACTCTTGCGGATGCCTTGAAGCGAAAGAAGCATCATACGCGCGACTCCTTCCGGACCTGATACTGGTCGATGAAGACGGCGAGGATCAGCACCGCGCCGATCGCCATCTGCTGATAGTAGGACTGCACCGCAAGCAGCGTCAGCCCGTTCTGCAGCACGCCCATGATCAGCGCGCCGATCATCGTGCCGAGGATCGAGGCGCGGCCGCCGAACAAATTGGTGCCGCCGATGATCGCCGCCGTGATCGCGGTGAGCTCATAGTTGATGCCGGCGGTTGGGTCACCGGCATTGACGCGGGCGGTGAACAGCAGGCCGGCGAGGCCGGCGAGCGCGCCGGACAGCGTGTAGATGATGCGGCGGTGGTGCTCGACGCGAATGCCCGCGGCGCGCGCCGCGCCCTCGCTGTCACCCAGCGCCAGCGTGTGACGGCCGAAGCGCGTATAGCCGAGCACGCAATGCGCGACGATCGCCGTCAGCACCAGGATGATCACCGGCATCGGGATGCCGAAGGGCCGCCCTTGGCCGATATAGACGATCGCCGACGGCAGCCCGTAGATCGCCCTGCCTTGCGAGATGACCAGAGCCAGGCCGCGCGCCAGACCGAGCATGCCGAGCGTGACAATGAAGGCCGGCACGAAGGCGCGGGTGACGAGCTGCCCGTTGATATAACCGGCGATGGCGCCGGCAAGGATGCAGGCAATGACCGCGAAGACCGACGGCCAGCCGAGATTGACCGCGACGAAGGCGCCCGCCACGCCGGCAAGGCCCAAGACCGAGCCGAGCGACAGGTCGAGCCCGCCCGAGCCGATGACGAAGGTGGCGGCGATGGCCAGCACGCCGATCGTCGATGTCGCCAAGAGGATGTTGAGGAAATTGCTCAGCGACAGGAAGAACGGCGACAGCAGCGCCATCGCCGCGCTCAGCGCCACTAGCACCAGCAGCGACTCCAGCCTGATGTGGAGCCGTTCGACGGATGCGCGCTGCACCCGAGCCCAGAAACCGGGCTGTTCAGAAGCCATGTCTTTGCACCTTTGAGAGCGGCCGTAAGGCAGTAGGCAGTAGGGACTAGGCAGTAGGGCAAATATGAGAGCGATCCGAGCGGCAGGAACCGCTTGCTTCCCCTACAGCCTACAGCCTACAGCCTACTGCCTATTCCCTGCTCACTTCACATATTGCAGCATCGGCTCCTTGCCGGCGTCGAGCATCTCCTTGGTCAGCACCAAAGTAGGCACGGCGATGCTCTCCTCGACCTTCTCGCCGGCGAGCGCCTTCTTGACGTTCTCGACCGCCTGCTTGCCGACCAGATAGGGAAGCTGCGCCACCGAAGCGTTGAGGCGGCCCTCCTTGATCGACTTGACCGCATCCGAATTGCCATCGACGCCGATGATCGTCACCTGCTCACCCTTGCCGGCCGCGTAGACCGATTCCACGGCGCCTAGCGCCATGGTATCATTGGCGCAGAAGATGGCGACGAGGTCAGGATGCGCGGTCAGCGTATCGGTTGCGATCGAGGCCGCCTTGCCGCGATCCCAGTCGCCGGGCAGCGAAGCAACGATCTCCAGCCCCGGCGCCAGTTCCTTGAGCTTGTCGGCAAAACCCTTGGCGCGCTTCTGACCAGTGATGTTGCCCGAAAGGCCCTCGATCACCAGCACCGGACCCTTGGCGTCCTTGCCGAGCTTGGAGACGAGATATTCAGCGCCCTGTCCGCCGGCCGCGACATTGTCGGAGCCGATGCGGAAGGTGATCTTGATGCCTTCCTTGTCGAGGACCGCCGGATCGAGATTGCCGTCGAGGTCGACGACCTTGATGCCGGCATCCTGCGCCGCCTTCAGGCACGGCAACAGGTTGGTCGAGTTGATCGCCGCGGTGATCATCGCCCCCGGCTTGCGCTCCAGCATCGTGTTGCAGAGGTTGAGCTGCGGCTCGGCCGCCTGGTCGCTTTCGGCCGCCTGCTGGAAATATTTCACACCGGCTTCCTTGGCGCCATCCTCGACGCCCTGGCCCATCGCGCCCCAGAACGGATTGGCCAGCGTCTTCATCAGCACGCCGTATTCGCCGTCCTCGGCCTTGGCAGCGCCAACGGCCGACATCGCCAGCGCGATGCCTAAGGCAATCGTAAATCGATTTATCTTCAGAACGAATGCTGTCACCTTTTCCTCCCTGTTGATATTACGCGCCACGAGCCAAAGCCAGGTGCGGCGCCACTCGGTTTTCGACAATGGGGGCTATTGTCGGTTTCCTCCCCCGGAATGCGGGCCGCTGCCTGGCGAGCCAACGGATTCCCGCATCAACACCTTGCAGGGTTCGAGCCGCGCCCTTGGCGGACCGCCCTCGCCCTCGATCCTGCGAAACAGCACGTCCATCGCATTGCTGGCTATCTCGCGCACCGGCTGCACCACCGCGGCGATCGCCGGCCAGGTCACCTGCATCCATTCGGCGTCGTCGAAGCCGACCAGCGAGATGTCGTCCGGGCAATGCCATCCCCGCCTACGGAATTCGGAGAGCGCCACGAGCGTGCCCTTGAGGAACAGCGAATAGACCGCCGTCGGCCGCTCACCCTTGCTGAAATAGTCGCTGAGCAGCGCCCGCAGCGGCTCCACCTCGCTTTCCGAAAGCACGACGTCGATGCGGACGTCCGGAGCAAGTTTCAGCGCGGTGTTGCGAAACCCTTCGAGGCGGGCGCGCACCGTCGCTGCCTGCTGCCCGAGGCCGACGACCAGTATGTGGCGATGGCCCTTTCCGACAAGCGCGCGCGCCACCTCGGCGCTTGCCGCGGCGCTGTCGGCAGAGACCGTGTCGAAAGCATCGTCCGCGAGGACGCGGTCGATCAGCACGCCGGTCATGCCATTGGCCTTCATGAAGCCGGCCGCCGGCCCATGCTCATTGCGCACCGGCGCCAGCACCACGCCGGCGACACGCCAATCATGCATGCGGGCAAGGATCTCCTTCTCGCGCGCTTCCGATTCACGACTGGAGGCGGCGACCAGCGTGAAGCCTCGTTGCTCGGCGAGACCCTCGAGCTCGCTGACCATCTGGCCGAAGAACTCGCTTTCGAACTCGGGCATGATGGCGCCGATGATGCGGCGCTTGGCCCGGCGCATGTCGGAGGCCAGCGGATCGACGCGGTAACCGAGCAGTTCGACGGCATCGAAGACGCGCTGGGCGTTTTCGGGCCTCACCGTGGTGACGCCAGCCAGCACCTTGGAGACGGTGGCGGCGGACACGCCGGCACGGCTTGCCACGTCGTGGATCGACGCACGGCGCTGCTGGGCCTCCCTGTTCGCCATGTCCTCCTCCTGAGGCTTGCCACATCAATCGATAAATCGATTTTTCAAAGTTGTAAATCGTTTAATCCGGAGTAAAACACGGTTGTGAATGGCACGGTCCGGTCGCGCCGGGAGGAAACATCATGTCAAAAAATGCCTTGCCGCTGGTCATCAGCGCGCCTGAGCCGCGCACCCTCGAACTGATCTTCACACCGCCGCAGTTGGCACGCTTTCGCAAAAAATATCGCATCGTCGAAACAACGCCTGAGATGGTGGCAGGGTTGCCTTCCGACATATTGGCCGAGGCGCGCTACATCGTCGGCCAGCCGCCGATCAGTTCCGAGACGCTGGAGGCGCTGAAGGTGCTGCGCTGCATCTTCAATGTCGAGACCAATCTCGTCAACAACATGCCCTACGATACGCTGTTTCAGCGCGGCATCCATGTCGTCACCACCGGGCTGGTCTTCGCCGAGCCGGTGGCCGAGCTCGGCCTCGCTATGGCGCTCAACCTGGCGCGCGACATCGTCGATGCCGACCTTGCCTTCCGGGAGGGAAAGGAACTGTGGGGCGGCGACGGCAATGCGACCGCGCGGCTGCTGAGCGGCGCCGAAGTCGGCATCATCGGCTTCGGCGATCTAGGCCGCGCGCTGAACCGGCTGCTGACTGGCTTCCGCACCCGCACCAGGGTATTCGATCCCTGGCTGCCGCCGTCGATCCTCATCGACAACGGCGTCGAGCCGGCCTCGCTCGACAAGGTGCTGTCGGAAAGCGATTTCGTCTTCGTCGTCGCCTCGGTGACCAGCGAGAACCAGGGCTTCCTCGGTGCCGAGGCCTTCGCCAAAATGCGCACGGGCGCCGCTTTTATCCTGCTCAGCCGAGCCGGTGTCGTCGACTTCCCCGCGCTGATGGAGGCGGTTCGCAGCGGTCAGATCGTCGCCGCAAGCGATGTCTTTCCGGAGGAGCCGTTGGCCAGGGACCATCCGGTGCGCGGGCTGCCCGGCTTCCTACGCTCCGCTCACCGCGCCGGCGCGCTCGACGTCGCCTTCAAGCGCATGGGCGACATGGTGCTGGAGGATATGGACCTGATCGACCGCGGGCTGCCGCCGCTGCGCTCCAAGCGGGCGGAACGCGAGACCGTTTCCAGGATGCGGTCGAAGCCGGTCGACAAGAATTGAGGGCAAACGCCACCCTTCGCAACTCGCTGCACGCGGCGGCGAAGAACAATTAAATCGAACGCGGGGCGATCAAAAAGGTTCATTTTCCGCTAGATCCTATCTTGGCAGAATTATCATCTCGCAATCCGCTTCATCATGGAACCTTCGTCCAAACCTGTCGTTTGGCCTTTGATCGTTGCTTCGACGATCCCAAAGCAACAGGAGGATATATCGTGAACATCAAGATGATATGGCTCGGCGCCATGGCGCTTTCGATGGTCGCCGGCTCCGCGTTGGCCGCAGGAGAGACTGGCACGTCGGCACTCGACGACCCGGCCAAGATGCAGCCCTTCTATACAGACTCCACCATGAAGACGATGGTTAGCAACGACGATTTCGTGAAGGCCTGGAAGGCGCTGTCGCCGGAAGATCAGATGGCGATGATGTCGGCCTGCGATGACGAAGCGAAGAACGCCAATCCCACCAACAGTCATCCGGAGTTCTGCAGCAGCGTCAAGGCAAACGGCGGCAGCAAATAGGCCTGCCGGTATCGCAATGGATGAAACGGCTCCGCCTGCGGGGCCGTTTTCTTGCCGGCCGGGATTCTACAACGACCCCAGCCGAAGCGCATCCCGGGCGATCCGCCAGGCGGACTCGACATGTCGCCGCGCCGCCGCCTCCGCTTCCTCCGGCCTGCGTGAGCGGATGGCGTCCATGATCGCATTCATCTCGGCGATGGCCGGCTCGCGGCGGTTCTCCGACGCGATGGTCATCGAACGCAGTTGATTGATGCGAACGTTGAGCCCGGTGACGATCTCCCAGGCGATGCGCTTGTCGGCAGCTTCGAACAGCACCTCGTAGAAGCTGGCGGTCGCCCGCATGACCTCCACCGGGGCGCCCGAGGCCCAGGCTTCGAGCAGCTTTTCCAGGGCGTCGTCAAGGAGAGCGATCTGCTCCTTGGTGGCCGACGTCGCGCAGGCGCGCGCGGCGATGCCTTCCAGCAGCGCGCGCAGTTCGTAGATCTCGTCGGTGCGGCCGAGGTCCGGCTTGGCCACGGCCGGTCCGTGGCCCGGAACCATCTGCACCAGGCCCTCTGCCTCCAGTTGCCGCAACACCTCGCGTACGACCGAACGGCTGACGCCGAGCTGGTCGCAGAGCGGCCGCTCGACCAGCCTCTCGCCGGGCTGGAAGTGGAAATCCATGATCGCCTCGCGCATGCGCTCCAGCGCCAGCGTCCGTAGCGTCTTGGCAGAGCGGTCGATCCGAAGCGTGTCGTCAGGCATTCTTCTTCCGCCCTCTACGAGCAATTCCAGAAAAGTGTTCTGTCAGGAATTGCGCTTCAAAACAAAGAGATAGAGCGGTTGGCCGTTTCCATGAAACGGTGAGACGCTCTCGCCTCGCCACAAAAACAGATTCCATGGCCGATTGACAAGGCACTTGGCTCTCCATATTATGGTATACCATAAGACGTCGATAGAAACGACGAAACCGCATTGCGCCGTTTCGTCCGAGGAATCTCATGAAACCGGCCATCCGCAAGATCGTGACCTATGTCGAGAACACGCTGATCGAAGGCGGCAAGGCGGCGCCCCGGCCGCTGCGCCTGATCGGCGTCGCGGCGGTGCTGACCAACCCGTGGGCCGGACGCGGATTCACTGAGGACCTGTCGCCCGAGATCCGCGCCGTTGCCCCGGTGCTCGGCGAAACGCTGACCAATGAGATCATTGGCGTCGCCGGCTCCGGCGAAGCGATCGAAGGCTACGGCAAGGCCGCCATCTGCGGCACGTCGGGCGAAGTCGAGCACGCTTCGGCGCTGATCCACACACTGCATTTCGGCAACCACTATCGCCGCGCCGTCGGCGCCAAGACCTATCTCGCCTTCACCAATCTGCGCGGCGGGCCGAACACGCCGATCATGATCCCGCTTATGGACAAGAACGATGAGGGTCGCCGCTCGCATTATCTCACGGTGCATTTCCAGATTGGCGATGCGCCAGCCCCAGACGAGCTGGTGGTGGCGCTCGGCGCGTCGATCGGCGGCCGCCCGCATCATCGCATCGGCGACCGCTACCAGGACTTGAAGGAACTCGGGGATCTGCATGGCTGACGCCGCCGCACTGGCCCTGGGCAAGGCTCCTGACGCCACCGGCTTCATCCGGGCCGGTTCCGGCGCGCCGGTTCTGCTGATCCATGGTGTCGGCATGGGCGCGGCGATCTGCGGCCGCCAGATCGCCGCGCCCATGCCGACACCATGGATC
>NZ_RZOJ01000271.1:0-8463 GCF_003998845.1 Mesorhizobium sp. M4A.F.Ca.ET.022.05.2.1
AGCGCATACAGCCGCTGGATGGCGTATTGCGGCATGATCACATCGGCGTTCGGCTTGTAGGCCAGCGAGTCGCGCGCCCGCCATTTGGCGATCTGCTCCCACCACGGGTAGAGCGCCTTCTTGTCGGCCTTGGCGGTCGCCCGCCACAGCCGCACCAGATCCTCCAGCACCCGGCCGACATCGCCGAGGATTGGCACGTCGGTATGGACGTTCTTGTTGATCGACGACGGATCGATGTCGATGTGGATCTTCTTCGAGTTTGGCGAGAACGCGTTGAGCCGCCCGGTGATGCGGTCGTCGAAACGGGCGCCGATGCAGATCATCACGTCGCAATCGTGCATGGCCATGTTGGCCTCGTAGGTGCCGTGCATGCCGAGCATGCCCACCCAGTTCTTGCCGGAAGCCGGATAGGCGCCGAGCCCCATCAGCGTCGAGGTGATCGGGAAGCCGGTGAGATCGACCAGTTCGCGCAGCAGATGGCTCGCCTCCGGACCGGAATTGATGACGCCGCCTCCCGAATAGATGATCGGCTTCTTTGCGCTGGCCATCAGCTCGACCGCTGCCTTGACCTTCTCCAGGTCGCCCTGGACCTTCGGCTGGTAGCTGGTGCGCGGAGCCGTCTGCGGCGGCACATAGGTGCCCTTGGCGAACTGCACGTCCTTCGGAATGTCGACCACCACCGGGCCGGGGCGCCCGGTGGTCGCGACATGGAAGGCTTCGTGGATCGTGGCCGCGAGCTCGTTGACGTCCTTCACCAGCCAGTTGTGCTTGGTGCAGGGGCGCGTGATGCCGACCGTGTCGCATTCCTGGAAAGCGTCGGAACCGATCAGCGAGGTCGGCACCTGGCCGGTCAGACAGACCAGCGGAATGGAATCCATCAACGCGTCCTGGAGCGGCGTCACCGCGTTGGTGGCGCCGGGGCCGGACGTCACCAGCAGCACGCCGGCCTTGCCGGTCGAGCGCGCGTAGCCTTCCGCCGCATGGCCGGCGCCCTGCTCGTGCCTGACCAGAATGTGCTCGACCTCGTCCTGCTGGAAAATTTCATCGTAGATCGGGAGAACCGCGCCGCCCGGATAGCCGAAGACATGCTTGACGCCATTGTCCTTCAGCGCCTGCACCACCATTTCGGCGCCCGTCATTTCGCGCCGCTCGTTCCGCTCGTTGCTCATCGGTCCTGGTCCCGTACTGTCGCCATTTGGGCGTTGCTGGTCGTTTAGTCGTGTTTCGGGCAATAAAAAAGGCCCCCGAGGGAGCCTGTGTGATGCGCATGGGAGGTTTTCGCCCGGCGGTTACACCGCCTTGCCCACGCGCCTGCCTACGAGAATGAGTGCCGTTTTCATGGTGGCGGACAGTAGAGGCGGGAAAGCCGGCCTGTCAACCGGGAAAATGCTCCCGCCTCGCTACCATTCGCGCGCCGTCCCAACCGGCTTCAGCGAGGCGGCTTGCAATGCGCGACACGCGGATCGCATTTGGCTCCCTTCCTCGCCTGCACCAAGGTCGGGCGATGCGGCTCGGCCTTCGCCGGGCCATGATGCGATGCGCGCATCGCCAGCATCTGCTGATGGTTGAGCCTCCTGCGCGGCGCATGCTTGCCGTCGGATGTCTCGCCGATCTCCACCTGCCCGGCGCCGGCGATCACCCGCTTGTGCTTTCGGTCGGCGGCGTTCGGTTCCCCTTCGGCGATCGCCGCTGCGGGCCGGATCGTCCTGACGCCCGCGGGCTGCTTCGGCCCATGGCCGGCGGCCTCGGGCGTGCCTGCGATAACCGGCGCAGCACCTTGCGCCGGCAAGGAAGCGTTGCCGGCCAGCATCTTCACCGCCTCGCCGTTCGACGGATCAAGCCGGGCTTCGGAGAAGTCGCCCTTGCGCGGCGGGACGATCTTCGCCGCCTTAATCGACGTTACGACCGCCTTGGGAAGCTCAGGCAGGCGCGGCCCCGCATTGATCGCGACGACCTGGTTGCCGAGCCGCACACGCGGCGCGTTGTTGACGACCACGGTCTGGTTGATGATCGTCGTGTTGCGGATGATGGTGACGTTTTCGCGCACCGGCCGCACGACGGTGACGAGATCGGCCGCGCCGATTGCTACCACCGGCGCGAAGCACCACCAGCCCTCGTCGACCGCGACATCGGCAATACGCGGCGGCGCTGGAGCCCAGCCGATGTCGTCGCCGCCCTGGCGCCACACCACCCAGGCCGGCGCCCATTCGTAGCCGGCGATCCAGACCCAGCCGAATTCGGGATCGTACGCCCAGCGCCCGTAGTGGAAGACGATGCCGCCGAACGGCTCAGCCGACTCCCAGTACCAGCCCTCGTCGGTCCACACCCATCTGCCTTCCGTATAGGGCCGCCATTCAGGCCGGACGGAGGGAACCCACACCTCGCCGAACCGGCTGGAAGTCCGCCATCCGCCGTAAGTCGCGAGCCGCTCGCGGACGGTCACGGAGACCACGGCCGCGTGGGCGGCCTGGTAGGACGGCACCGCCAACGGGGATGCGATGGTCGCGCCCAAAGCCAAGGTGACCGCGACAGCCGCTGTCAGCCCGCGCCGGGCGAGTGGATGGATCGAGGACAATTGCATGACGCGCTCCCGGTTCCTTGCATCGCCATTGGCCCCCGCGCTCGTTGTCTTGAGCCGCCATCGCCGCAATGCGGCAAAAACCGATCACGATTGCGCGACCATCGAGACATGACGGCGTTGGTGAGACCTGCGCGGCGCAACGGCCGCGCAGGCCTTCCGTTCAGGCGCGGAGCATCACGCCCCTCGCCTTGGCCCAGCGCTCGACGATCTTGCGCTCCTCCGCCGTGGCGAGACGGTTGCCGAACCCGCGCACCTGCACAGCGCGGTTTTGCGGGTCGAGCTCGATCGTCAGCAAGCGCTCGATCTTGCCGAGCGCCTTGCGCCGCAGCACCCAGATCGAGGCGTTGCCGGCGATGCACTTGGCCGCATACAGCGAGACGCAGTGATGCATCGCGCGGCTCTCGGCGACCAGGTCCTCGGCCGTCCTCAGCTGGCGAACGAAGAACCGCTCGCCATGCGCCTTCGCCTCCTTGGCGGACGGCTCCCAGTCCCAGTCCTCGAGCCGCGAGCCGTCCCACGCAGGGCCTTGCGCCTGCTGCCCTTTCCCGGCGGCGCGGCGGCGCAGCGCCTCGATGCGCTCGATCGCGGCGATGTCGCGGTGCCATTCCACCATCTGCCTGCGCAGCGAGACAAGCGTGCGCCCCTTCAGGCTGTAGGCTCGATCGCGCCGGTGCATGGCGCCGAGATAGTCGCACAGGTCGTCGATCTCCTCCCGCGAGGTGGGATGTCCGCAGAAGAATCGCGCCACCTCGCGCCAGAAGGCAATCTCGCCGCGTGGCGTGCGCGCGATCTTCGTCCGGGCGAGCCGCGTGGCCAGGCCGGGATCGTCCGTGCAGGACCGGGCGATCGCCAACCAGAATGCCTCCTCGAAGGTGAAATCGCCGACGACGTTCACGAAGCAATGCACTTCCTTGCGCGACAGCCAGGCATTGGCGCCCGCCTTGTAGAGCGAGTCGCCACGCGCGGCCGCGACGTACCAAGCCTTGCGAAGCGCGACCTCGTCGGCGTTCAGCCCCGAGCTATCCAGCCAGATGGCCTCCAGCGCAGCCGAAACCGGATAGCGCGCATAAAGAAAACGGGCGGCCGCCAGCCGCAGCCGCGCAGGGTCGCGCGTCTTCAGCTTCGGGCGCCACAAGGCGCCGTCGCGGATGGCCCTGCGGGCAAAGCCCCGGCATGCTTCCTCGATCGCCCGTTCGAAATTCGGAGCGGGACGCGGCACGGCGGAAACCCGCCGCAGCGTTACCTGATATGCTTCAATGCGTTGGCGCTCGGCGTCCTGCCTGAGCTGGATCATGGACTTGGCCATGGCCGTTCTTCCTGATTGGACCCCCGTCAGCCGCACGCAATTCCAGCGTCGGCACGGAATGTGTCGATCTGGATTGCCGGGACATTGACAGGTCTCCTTTCGGGAAGACGGATTAAGAATGGGCGGCTTCTCTAGGCTCGCGGCAGATTTGACGCAAGAGGCATTCTTTCAAGACTTATGATCGGTGACAGAGTGTTGCCCGGAAGCATCTCTACTCTTTCAGGCAACCACTATTGTCGGTGTGTCTCTCTGAAATGGGTCGCGATTGCATGACATCTGTCGCCAGGCATCATGCAGCCCTCTCCGCCGCGAACTTCCTCACCACCCGCTCCAGCAGCGGCGCGTAGTCGCGAAAGGCGCGCGTCTTCATATCGGCGACCTTGCCGCCCTCGTCCCAGATGCGGACGCGCACCGCCTCCTCATGGAACGGGTTCCTGCGGAACTCGGCCACCTCCTCGGCGCTCATCGGCCCGCCCTGCAGTGACAGTGTGTGGACCGAGGCCGGCGAGAGCTTGCCGAAATAGGTCGGGTCGATGGCGCAGAGATAGCGCTTGGCCGAGACATGCAGCCGCACGCACTCGACGATGACCGGCGGGAAGAACGGCGCCAGCACCTCGCCGCCGGCCTCGTCATGGTGCTTGTCCTCGACATCGTCGGGCGAATAGGTGCCGAACTCGCTGGTGTAGTGTCCGATGTCGTGCAGCAGCGCCGCCGCCACCAGTTCGTCCGGCGCGCCGTCCTGCTCTGCCAGCCACGCGCCCTGCAGCATGTGCTCCGACATGGTGACGGGCTCGCCGAGATAGGATTCGGCACCGCGTCGCTCAAAAATGTCGGCGATGAATTCGACGATGTTGCCGCTGTTCAGCGCCTGCCCGTTCATTCCGCCGCCTCCCTGAAATCGTGCTCGATCGCCGCCAGCGTCGACAACAGCCCGTCCTTGTCGGCGTAGCAGCCCTGCAGCCAGCGCTTGCCCGAGCCGGAAAACGCCTTGCGCGCATGCATGACGCGGGTGTTGTCGACGATGAAGGCCTGCCCAGCCTCCAGCTTGAAGGTCACCTCGAAGCCGGGATCCTCGATCAGCTCGGCGAACCGGCGATAGGCCGCGTAGTATTTGTCCATCTCGGCGAACGGCACGTCGACCGTCGGCGCCAGCGAGCGGTTGTTGAAGCGGATGCAGAGCAGTTCGCCATCCGGGCCGAGCTCGATCATCGGGCGCTTGGCTTGCAGACGCACGCCCGATGAGCCGGCATATTCGAAGCGTGCCGGATAGGAGCTCAGCAGGCGGAACCCGTGCGGATCTTCGGCCTGCAGCGCGGCCGCCACCGCGAAACCGTCGACTACGGTAGATTCGCCGCCCTCGACGGTGTTCTCGATGCAGGCCAGGATCTGCAGCGTCGGCACCGGATCGCGGTAGGGATTGTCGGTATGCGCCTGCAGGCCGAGATTGGTGTAGGCGAGATTGTTCGGATTGACCTCGGCGCGCACCTCGAACCAGCGCCCGTAATTGGTCTCCCTGATATAACCGAACAGGTCGGACACCTTGCACAGCGCCCCCGACTCCGCCGGCAGGCCATCCATCACCGCAAAGCCGTAGGTCCTCACCGCCGAAAGCCATTCCCTGAGCACGCTGCGATCGTGGCTGGCGGCCGCATATGCCGCGCGCGGCACCGAATTCTGCATCGTCGCCCTTGTCCAGCATTGAACCACGTCGGCCGTCCAGCCTCCCTTGCGCAGTGCGACACGGTCATAGGCATGCGCGTACAACCAGCCTGCCGGGAAACTGACGGTCTTTTGCTCGGGGACGAAGCTGATCTCCAGTGCGCCGCCCTTGACCGAAGCCGCCGCGATCCGCGTCCCGGCCGGAATGTCGAGAATGGTGGTCAGGCGCTGACCGTTGCCGGCGCTGCGCGTCTTGTCGTCCAATGCATTGTCGCGCAGCCACATGGCGTGAAAGCGGGTGCGCATCCCGTTGTCCCAGCTCAGTTCGACCGTTCGTCCCTCGTCGCCGATCAGCGCCTTGGTCAGCATGTCCAGCAGCTCCATCTTTCCCACGGCCTCCGCAGGGTTTCGGGTTGCATGATGCTGACTTCGTAGTCATAACTCAAATTATGATTTTGTAGACTATGGCTATAGAATTCTAATGGCTGGAAGAATTGCCGACGCCTTGCCTCCGCTCGACTGGTTGCGCAGCTTCGAGGCGGCGGCGCGGCTTTCGAACTTCACCGCCGCGGCGGCCGAACTCGGCCTGACGCAGGCGGCCGTCAGCCAGCACATTCGCTCCCTCGAGCAGCGGCTGAAGACCAGGCTGTTCGTGCGTCTTGCCCGCGGTGTCGCGCTGTCGCCGGAGGGCGCCGCCTATCTTCCCCACATCCAGTCGGCCTTCGCCACCATCGCCAACAGCACCACGGAATTGTTCGAGCCGCGCGCCGTCCAGACCGTGGCGGTGCGGGTGCCGATCTCCTTTGCCTTGCTGGTGCTCGTGCCTGCGCTCCCCGACCTGGCGAGAGCCCTGCCGCGGATCCAGCTCGACGTGGTGACCATCCATCGTCCCGCCGACTACGACCAGCCGGGCTCGGCGCTCGATATCCGCTTCGGCAACGGAAACTTCCCCGGCCGCGAGGCCGACAGGCTGACCGTTGAGCGGCTGGTGCCGGTCGCCTCTCCGGCGCTGGCCGGCAATACGGACTGGACATCCCTGCCCTTGCTCCTGGTCGCCGGCGCGCGCGAGATGTGGGCCGAATGGTTTACCGCTGCCGGCGTGCCGGGACATACTGGACGTTCGCACCGCTTCGACAGTTTCGTTGCCGCCATGGAGGCGGCCAAGGCCGGCGCCGGCGCCCTGTTGGGCTCCAGGCCGCTGATCGATGCGGCACTTGCCGGCAAGGCGCTTGTGGCGCTTTCCGGCTTCGAGCTCTCCAGCAGCTCGGGCCATTTCCTGACCCGCGCTTCGGCCGCGGGACTGACCCAGGCCGAGCAGGATTTTCGTCTGTGGCTGCTGTCACGCCTCGCCGGAATCGACGCTCTGTAGGCTTGCGTCGATCCGTTTCCAGTAGATCAGCGTGCCAGTCAATCCGCCATGCGGCTTCAGAGCGAAGTCGGGGATTTCACCTGTCAGCGTGAAGCCGAGCTTCTCGTAGAGACCGGAGGCTCCCTCCTCGCTTGCCGTGTCCAGAACCAGCAAGGTGCGGCTGCGCTCCACGGCGATGTCTTCCGCCGCCCGCATCAGCCGGGTCGCCACGCCCTGGCCGCGACGGTCGAGGCGGGTCATCAGCTTGGCGATCTCGGCCCGGTGCGGCTGGTTGGGAGGGAAGTCGAGCAGCAAGGTGACCGTGCCGGCAAGGACCTCGCTGTCCCATGCGCCAAGCACCACCCGTTCGCCTCGCGCAGCTGCGGCAAGCGACTTCCGCCAGAAGGCCTCCGCCGCATCCTGTGCCAACGGATGCATGAAGCTCACCGAGCCGCCGCCGGCCACGGTCTCGACCAGAAGCGCGGCCAACAGGCCGAGCCGCTCGGCTCTCTCCAGCCGCATCAGCATGACGTCGCGGCTGGGCGCCTTCCAGGCTTTGGCGTGGGCGGCCTGCCAGGCAAGGAAAATGTAGGCGTCGCCCTGGCCCCAGGGCGGGCCGTCATAGTCGTCGAGCGGCGGCCCGCCATTGTGCGAGCGTCGGGGACGTCGCGCCATGCCGTCAGCCCCTGACCAGCGCGACCAGATAGTCGGCGGCGTCCGGACCCGGGGAATGGAAGGTGCAGTCGGACGGCGCGCCGAGCGCCAGGCAGTCGCCGGCCCGAAGACTGTGCACGACTTCACCCTCGGTGAAGTCGAGCCGTCCGCCGATCAGCCAGATCTGCTGCTTGATGAAGGCGTAAGACGCCGCAGGAAAGCTGACGCTGGCGCCCGCCGGCAAGCGCACCTTGACCAGTTCGAGCGGCATGTCCGACGCCGGCGAGAGGTGCCGCCTGAGATAGCCGGTGGCCGGATCGCGCCACACCGGCTGCTCGCCTTCGCGCAGCAGGCCGCCGCCCTTGAGTTCCGCCCTGGCAATGAGCGTCGACAGCGTCATGCCGAAGGCCGCGGCGATGCGCACCAGCAGCGCCGCGGTCGGGCTGGTCTTGCCCTGCTCTATGGTGCTGAGCATTGCCTTCGACACATCGGAGCGCTCCGCCAGCTGCGCCAGCGACCAGCCCCGCAAGGTCCGTTCCGAGTGTATCCTGTTGCCAAGGCTGGATGAAATGTCGTTCGCTATATCATTCATTCGTTCAATATAGAGAACCCGTACACGGAATGAAAGACGGCGTTCGATCGAATTTTCGCGGTCGGCTTAACACCGCCTACACCATCCGACCTCACCCCGGCTTAACCTCATCTGTGTAGGCTGAACGTCGAGGGAATGGGGATCATGCCATCTATGTTTGTCGAACGCGAAGTCTCCGTTGGAGAAGCGACCTCGCAGGAGCGCCGCAACAGGGAACAGAACGACAAGCGCATTCTCGGCAATGTCGTGCAATGCGACGGCGCGCGCGCCACCATCAGCGCCTATGCCGACGATGTCGAAGGCACGGTCACCGGTCTATGGAC
>NZ_RZOJ01000272.1:0-8461 GCF_003998845.1 Mesorhizobium sp. M4A.F.Ca.ET.022.05.2.1
GTCGAGGATTACGCTACCCAGATCGCCATTTCCTCGGCCCGCGAGCGCAACCCCGACGCCCAGCTCGGCGATTTCATCGCCGAACAGCTGCCGCCGATGGATTTCGGCCGCATCGCCGCCCAGTCGGCCAAGCAGGTCATCGTGCAGAAAGTGCGCGAGGCCGAGCGTGACCGCCAGTATGACGAATACAAGGATCGCATCGGCGAGATCGTCAACGGCACCGTCAAGCGCGTCGAATACGGCAACGTCATCGTCGATCTCGGCCGCGGCGAGGCGATCATTCGCCGCGACGAGCTGATCCCGCGCGAGAATTACAAATATGGCGATCGCGTCCGCGCCTATGTCTACGACGTGCGCCGCGAGCAGCGCGGCCCGCAGATCTTCCTGTCGCGTACCCATCCGCAGTTCATGGCCAAGCTGTTCACCATGGAAGTGCCGGAAATCTACGACGGCATCATCGAGATCAAGTCGGTGGCCCGCGATCCGGGCTCGCGCGCCAAGATCGCCGTCATCTCGCGTGATTCGTCGATCGATCCGGTCGGCGCCTGCGTCGGCATGCGCGGCAGCCGCGTCCAGGCGGTGGTCGGCGAATTGCAGGGTGAGAAGATCGACATCATCCCGTGGTCGCCGTCGGCCGCTTCCTTCATCGTCAACGCGCTGCAGCCGGCCGAGGTCGCCAAGGTGGTGCTCGACGAGGACGCCGAGCGCATCGAGGTCGTGGTGCCGGACGACCAGCTGTCGCTGGCCATCGGCCGCCGCGGCCAGAACGTCCGGCTCGCCTCGCAGCTTACCGGCTGGGACATCGACATCCTGACCGAGCAGGAAGAGAGCGAGCGCCGCCAGAAGGAATTCGTCGAGCGTTCGGCGCTGTTCATGGAGGCCCTCGACGTCGACGAGATGGTCGGCCAGGTGCTGGCCTCCGAAGGCTTCACCAGCGTCGAGGAAGTCGCCTATGTCGACGCCGGCGAGATCGCTTCGATCGACGGCTTCGACGAGGACACCGCTTCGGAAATCCAGACCCGCGCCCGCGAGTATCTGGAGAAGATCGAGGCCGAGCATGACGACAAGCGCAAGGCGCTCGGCGTCGAGGACGAGCTCCGCGAAGTCCCCGGCATCACCACCGCCATGATGGTGACGCTCGGCGAGGACGGCGTGAAGACGATCGAGGATTTCGCCGGCTATGCCGCCGACGACCTGACCGGCTGGAAGGAACGCAAGGACGGCGAGACCAAGGTCTATCCGGGCGTACTCGCCAGCCACGGCGTGTCGCGCGCCGATGCCGAGCAGATGGTTCTGGCTGCCCGCCTCAAGGCCGGCTGGATCACCGAAGACGAGCTTGCCGCGCCGGAAGCGGCGGTTGACGAAACCGTCGGTGCGTGAGGTGAAACCCTATCGCACCGAACCCGCCCCTGGACGAGATGAACGATCGCACCTGCATCGTCACCCGCAAGCAGGCCGAACCGGATGAATTGATCCGGTTCGTCGTCGGCCCGGATTCGGCCGTCGTCCCGGACCTCAAGAGAAATCTGCCCGGCCGCGGTTGCTGGGTCAGCGCCGAGCGCCTACATGTCGACAAGGCCGCGGCGAAGAACCTGTTCGCCCGCGCCTTCAAGGCGCAGGTGAATGTTCCCGCCGACATCGGCGGCATGGTCGACACCCTGCTTTCCCGATCCGCGCTGGGCATGCTTGGCCTCGCCCGCAAGGCCGGCGCGGTCGTTCTCGGCGCCGCCAAGGTCGAGAACGCGGTGCGCGAGGGCCAGGCCTTGCTGGTGCTTCATGCGACAGAAGCGTCGGATGACGGCGTCCGCAAGATCAGTCAGGCCCGGCGGGCAACGGTTCATCTCGGCGGGCCGGCCATCCCTGCCTACAAACTTTTCCCCGAGGCCGAGTTGAGCTTGGCATTGGGGGGTACAAATGTGATACATGCTGCCGTCCTCGCGCAAGACGCGGGCAAGGCGGTTGAGAAGCGCATGGTTGCGCTCGACCGGTATCGGGGCGGTTCCCCGGACGATCTGGCAATGATTGCGGACGTTGCTGACGAAGATGATGCCGCAGAGGATATGGAATGAGCGATACGAAATCGGGCGACGACAAGACGTTGAGCGTTACGCCGAAGAAGACCTTGACGCTGAAGCGGCCCGGCATGGAACAGGGCACTGTGCGCCAGAACTTCTCGCACGGCCGCACTAAGGCGGTCGTCGTCGAGACCAAGAAGCGCAAGTTCTCGCTACCCGGCGACAAGCCGGAGCCGGCGGCCGCTCCCGTGTCCGTCTTCACGCCGAAGCCCGTCGCCGCGGCGGCGCCTGCCGTCCAGGAAGCCCCCAAGGCGCCTCCGCCGCCGCCCGAGCGTGGCGGCATGGTGCTCAACGAATTGTCGCGTAGCGAGATGGAAGCCCGCCGCAAGGCGCTGGAAGGCTCCAAGGCGCGCGAGATCGAAGACCGCCAGCGCGCCCAGGAAGAGGCCAAGCGCCGCGCCGAGGAAGAAGAGCGCCGCAAGCGCGAGCGTGAGGACTCCGCGCGCCGCCAGGCCGAGGAAGAGGCGCGGCTACAGACCGAGGCCGAATCCCGGCGCCGTGCCGAGGAAGAGGCTCGCCGGCGTGCACCGCTGGCCGCCGAATTGGCGACGCCGGACGATGAAGAGGACGTCAAGCCGAAGCGTGCCGGCGCCGGCGCTCCCGTGCGCCGCCTGGTCACGCCTGAAGTGGCGCGTCCGGCCAAGCCCACCAAGGGCGAGGAAGACCGCCGCCGCGGCAAGCTGACACTGAATTCGGCGCTCTCCGACGAGGATGCGCGCGGCCGTTCGCTGTCGTCGATGCGCCGCCGTCAAGAGAAGTTCAAGCGCGCGATGCACAACGAGCCGCGCGAGAAGGTCATGCGCGAAGTGATCCTGCCAGAAACCATCACCATCCAGGAACTGGCGCAGCGCATGTCCGAGCGCGCCGTCGACGTGGTCAAGTTCTTCATGAAGCAGGGCCAGATCATGAAGCCGGGCGACGTCATCGACGCCGACACGGCCGAATTGGTCGCCACCGAATTCGGCCACACGGTGCGCCGCGTCGCCGAGTCCGACATCGAGGAAGGCCTGTTCAACATCGCCGACCGTCCGGAAGACCTGGTGTCGCGTCCGCCGGTGGTGACGATCATGGGCCATGTCGACCACGGCAAGACCTCGCTGCTCGATGCTATCCGCAACGCCAATGTCGTTTCCGGCGAAGCCGGCGGCATCACCCAGCACATCGGCGCCTACCAGGTCGAAAAGAACGGCCAGAAGATCACCTTCATCGACACGCCCGGCCACGCCGCCTTCACGGCGATGCGCGCCCGCGGCGCCCAAGCGACCGACATCGCCGTTCTGGTGGTTGCTGCCGACGACAGCGTGATGCCGCAGACGATCGAATCGATCAGCCATGCCAAGGCGGCCGGCGTGCCGATCATCGTGGCGATCAACAAGATCGACAAGCGTGACGCCGACCCGCAGAAGGTGCGCTCCGAACTGCTGCGCCATGAAGTGTTCGTCGAATCGATGGGGGGCGAGGTGCTGGACGTCGAAGTGTCGGCGACCAAGGGCACCAATCTCGACAAGCTGCTCGAAGCGATCCTGCTGCAGGCCGAGATCCTCGACCTGAAGGCCAATCCGGACCGCACCGCCGAAGGTGTGGTCATCGAGGCGCAGCTCGACAAGGGCCGCGGTCCCGTCGCCACCGTTCTGGTGCAGACCGGCACGCTGATGCCGGGCGACATCCTCGTCGCCGGCAACGAGTGGGGCCGGGTGCGCGCGCTGGTCAATGATCGTGCCGAGCACGTCAAGGAAGCGCCGCCGGCGATGCCGGTGGAGGTGCTGGGCCTGCAGGGCACGCCGCAGGCCGGCGACCGCTTTGCCGTCGTCAACAACGAGGCGCGCGCGAGAGAGATCACCGAGTACCGTCAGCGCCTGGCGCGCGAGAAGGCGGTGGCCAAGCATGCCGGCCAGCGCGGCTCGCTGGAGCAGATGATGTCGCAGTTGCAGACGAGCGGGCTGAAGGAATTCCCGCTGGTCATCAAGGGCGATGTGCAGGGCTCGATCGAGGCCATCAGCGCCGCGCTCGAGAAGCTCGGCAACGACGAAGTACGGGCGCGCATCGTCCATGCCGGTGCCGGCGGCATCACCGAGAGCGACGTCTCGCTGGCGGAGACCTCCGGTGCCGCGATCATTGGCTTCAACGTCCGCGCCAATGCGCAGGCGCGCAACGCCGCCGCGGCCGCCGGTATCGAGATCCGCTACTACTCGATCATCTACAACCTCGTCGACGACGTGAAGGCGGCCCTCTCGGGCATGCTCTCGCCGGAGCGTCGCGAGACCTTCATCGGCAATGCCGAGATCCTCGAGATCTTCGACATCACCAAGGTTGGCAAGATCGCCGGCTGCCGTGTCACCGAAGGCAAGGTCGAGCGTGGCGCCGGCGTGCGCCTGATCCGCGACAACGTCGTCATCCACGAAGGGACGCTGAAGACGCTGAAGCGTTTCAAGGACGAGGTTTCGGAAGTGCCGGGCGGCCAGGAGTGCGGCATGGCCTTCCAGAACTACGAGGACATGCGCGTCGGCGACGTCATCGAGTGCTTCCGCATCGAGATGGTGACCCGGACGCTCTGAGTTCGAGTAACGCGTCGAGAAGACCGGGCGGTGGTCGCAAGGCCGCCGCCCACATCACATGAGACATGCGGTGCGGTCCCATCCCGCGCATCACGATTTCAGGACCGAGGAAAATGTCCCGTTCAACCACGTCAGGCCCGTCCCAGCGCATGCTGCGTGTCGGCGAGCAGGTGCGCCACGCGCTGTCGGAAACCTTGCAGCGCGGCGAGATCATCGATCCGCTGATCGAGAACGCGGTGGTCTCGGTCTCCGAGGTGCGCATGTCGCCGGACCTCAAGATCGCCACCGCTTTCGTCTCGCCGCTCGGCGCCAGCGACACCAATGCCGTAATCGAGGCGCTCAACAAGCATGCGAAGTTCATCCGTGGCCGGGTCTCGGGCGCGCTCAGGCAGATGAAGTACATGCCGGAGTTTCGCTTCCGGCTCGACACATCCTTCGACAATTTCGCCAGGATCAATGAATTGCTGAAATCGCCCGAAGTGGCGCGCGATCTGCGCACCGAAGACAAGAAAGACGACAACGACAAGGACGGGAAATAGTGGCACGCCGCGGCAAGAAGAAGGGCAGGCCGGTTTCCGGCTGGGTGGTGCTGGACAAACCCGTCGGCATGGGTTCGACCGAGGCCGTCTCCAAGATCAAATGGCTGTTCCAGGCTGAAAAGGCCGGCCATGCCGGCACGCTCGACCCGCTGGCGTCCGGCATGCTGCCAATCGCGCTCGGCGAAGCGACCAAGACAGTGCCTTACGTGCAGGACGGCGCCAAGGTCTACCGCTTCACGGTCGCCTGGGGCGAGGAGCGATCGACCGACGACCTCGAAGGCCCGGTGACCAACAGTTCGGTGCGCCGTCCGGCCGAGGCCGAGGTGAGGGCGCTATTGCCGAAGTACACCGGCGTCATCATGCAGACGCCGCCGCAATTCTCAGCCATCAAGATCGCGGGCGAGCGCGCCTACGACCTTGCCCGCGAGGGCGAGACGGTCGACATACCGGCGCGCGAGATCGAGATCGGCCGCCTCGACATCGTCGAGCACGGCGCCGACCGCACAGTTTTCGAGGTCGAGTGCGGCAAGGGCACCTATGTACGCTCGCTCGCCCGCGACATGGGCCGCGACCTCGGCTGCTTCGGCCATATCGCGGAACTGCGCCGCGTCGAGGTCGAGCCTTTCACGCCGGAAGACTTCGTCACCATCGCCGAACTGGAAGCCGCGCGTTTCGGCGAACCCGATGCGGCGCAGGGCGATGCCGACGCCCCCGAAACACCCATCGACTTCGGCGCGATCGACGCGCTGCTGGTCGAGACCGCGGCGGCGCTCGATTGCTTGCCGCAGGTCGTGGTCAGCGACGACGCGGCGACCAGGATCCGGCTCGGCAATCCGGTTATCATCCGTGGCCGCGACGCGCCGGTCGAGGCCGAGGAGGCCTGCGCAACCGTGCGTGGCAGGCTGGTCGCCATCGGCGCCATCGAGCAAGGCATGTTCAAGCCCAAGCGGGTCTTTGCCGGGTAACGGCGTTCGGCTGGAGCGATTCATCGTTTCACGGAAACGCCAAACCGCTCTATCTCCTTGTTTTGGGGCAATTCCGGACGGAAAACCGTTTCACACTTTTCTTGGAATTGCTCTAATTTCGCGGCGACACTGCGCTTGAGGGGGACATGGCAAAGGCTGAGACGATCAGGAAGCGCGCGCCGCTGAAAACAAGGCGGCCGCCGGTCGGCGCTTCGCCGGGCACGCTGATCGCCGACCCCGCGGCGCGGCGCAGCGAGCTCCGGCTGACGCTGATCTCGCCGGAGAAATTCAAAACCATCGAGAACGCCAGCATCGACGATCTTACTACGCATTGCGACCAGTGGCCGGTCGTCTGGCTGGATTGCACCGGTCTTGCCAACATCCCGCTGATCGAGGAGATCGGCCGCATCTTCAGCCTGCATCCGCTGGCGCTGGAGGATGTCGTCAACAGCGGCCAGCGGCCGAAGGTGGATTTCTTCGAGGACCACGCCTTTGTCGTCATGCGCATGATCGACGACGTCAAGGCCCATCGCTACGAGCAGATCGCGGTCTTCTTCGGCAACAACTTCGTCGTCACCTTCCAGGAGCGCGAGGGCGACCCGTTCAATCCGGTGCGCAAGCGCATCGCCAGCTCGGTGCCGAATCGGCTGCGCGCGCGCGGCGCCGACTATCTCGCCTATGCGCTGATCGACGCCATCGTCGACAGCTATTTCCCGCCGATCGAGGCCGCCAGTGAACTGGTCGACAGCATCGAGGACGAGATGCTGCACGCGCCGCACAAGCAGCAGATGCGGCAGTTGCACGAGTTGCGGCGCGACGCCAATGTGTTGAAGGGCGTGCTTTGGCCGATGCGCGATGCGCTGGCGACGCTGATCCGCAACGACGTGCCTTACGTGAAAGCGGAGACCAAGGTCTTCTTCAACGATACGCTTGATCATTCGCTGCGGCTGATCGAATTGGTCGAAACCCAGCGCGACATGCTGACTGGGCTGATCGAGATGCATCTGTCGCTTAGCCAGGCGCGCACCAATGACGTCATCTCCTATCTGACCATCGTCTCGGTGATCTTCATGCCGCTTACCTTCCTGGTCGGCGTCTGGGGCATGAATTTCGATCCTGACACATCGCCATGGAACATGCCGGAGCTGAAAGCCTATTACGGCTATCCCACCGCACTGGTGTTCATGGGCCTCGTTGCTGTCGGGCTCATTGCCTTCTTCAAATGGAAGAAGTGGTTGTAGTCGAACGCAAATCTTCGGTTTGACTGCAAAAGGCCTGCGACAAGCCGGCTCGTGAAATGGGCTGGCGTTTTCTGGGGAATTGCACTATATGCCCGGCAGCTTCGCGCCCTGACGCGTTGCTTGCACCGGCCCCTGCTGGACGACATCCCGGCTGAGGGCGTCCCGTTTCCTCCAACAGATAAGGAAAAACACGATGTCGATTACTGCCGAGCGCAAGAAGGAATTGATGACTGAATTCGCGACCGCCAAGGGCGATACCGGGTCTCCGGAAGTCCAGGTGGCCATTCTTTCCGAGCGCATCAAGAACCTGACCGACCACTTCAAGGACCACAAGAAGGATAACCATTCCCGCCGTGGTCTGCTCGCTCTCGTCTCCCAGCGCCGCAGCCTGCTTGACTATCTCAAGCGCAAGGACGACGCGCGCTATCAGACGCTGATCGAGAAGCTCGGTCTGCGCCGTTGACGAATTGACCGGCGGGCTTTCCTCGGGAGAGCCCGCCGGTCGCGCATTGGCGCATCGGATCTCTCCAGTGCGCCAATGAGGGAAATGAAGCGCCGCGCATCGGTTTGGATGCGCAAATGGACGCTTCGCAAAGTTCGCATTTGCGCAGGGCGCGTTTCGAGAGCCGAGGCTTTCGGGGTCATGCGCAAGGCCGTTCGGATCGATCGGCCACCCGGTTTCGAGAAAGCAGAGGGCCACTCGGAACCGCCCATGGACGGTCATGGGGCAGGATTGCAGGACGCTCGTGCGGCCATCGTGCCGAGATTGACATGAGCTTCCCGTTGTCTTGCCCGTGGCTGCCCGAGAAAAGAAGCCAGGGGAAAGGGCATCCGCGCATGATCAAGCAGCGCGACCCTTTCCGCATATGAAGGACAAGATATGTTCAACTACCACAAAGTGGAAATCGAGTGGGGCGGCCGTCCGCTCGTTCTGGAAACCGGCAAGATCGCCCGCCAGGCTGACGGCGCCGTGCTCGCCACCTACGGCGAGACCGTCGTCCTCGCCACCGTCGTTTCTATGAAGGAACCGAAGCCCGGCCTCGATTTCTTCCCGCTGACCGTCAACTACCAGGAAAAGACCTATGC
>NZ_RZOJ01000273.1:0-8389 GCF_003998845.1 Mesorhizobium sp. M4A.F.Ca.ET.022.05.2.1
GGAATGCCGGCGGCGCGGGCCGCTTCGACGGCCGGCTTCAGCGCGTTGAAGTCAACCGCCGCAAGGACGATCGCGGCGGGCTTCAGCGCGATGACGTCATTCATCTGCGATTGCTGGGCGTCGGTCTTGTTGTCGGCGTTCAGCGATTTGAAGTCGTAGCCGACCTGCTTGAGGAACAGTTCCAGCGCGGTTACCGAACCGGTCTGGAACTCATCGAGCAATGTCGGCACCAGATAATAGACGGTGCCCTTGGACTGGGCGAATGCCGGCGTGAGCGTGGCAATGGCCAGTGCCAGGAAACCGAAGACGGAAAGAAGTATTCTCTTCATGTCGTTCGCTCCTCTTGCGCCGGACCCCTCATTTGTCCCTCAGCTCGCCGGTCCGGCACCGGCCAGCGTCTCTCCGGTGATCATGTTGATCACCGCGTCGGGACTTGTCTTGTTGCGTGCGACATCGCCCGCCACGACGCCTTGCCGGATCACCACGATCCGGTCGGCGACCTGGAAGGCCTGCTGCATGATATGAGTGATGATGACGACGCCGATGCCCTGGTTCGCCACCTGGCGGATCATGTCGAGACCGCGTCGTGTCTGCTCGACGCCGAGCGCCGCGAACGGCTCGTCGAGCAGCACCAGCTTGCCGCCCCAGTGCACGAAGCGGTTGAGTTCGATCGCTTGCCGCTGCCCACCCGAAAGGTGCTCGACATTGGTGCGCAGCGACGGGATGCGGGTGCCGGCATTGGCGAGCGCCTTGGCGACCACGGCCTCCATGGCGCGCTCGTCGAGGACGGGGACGCCGAGCACCTTGCGGGTGATCTCGCGGCCCATGAAGAAATTCGCCACCACGTCGACATTGGTGCAGAGCGACAGGTCCTGGTACACCGTCTCGATGCCCGCCGCCTTGGCCTCGGCCGGAGATTTGGCAAGGAAGTCCTTGCCTTCGAACAGCATGCGGCCGGAGGTCGGCTCCAGCCCGCCGGCGATGATCTTGACCAGCGTCGACTTGCCGGCGCCGTTGTCACCCAGAAGCGCCACCACCTCGCCGCGCCCGATCGAAAAGCTGATGCCTTTCAGCGCCTGGATCGCGCCGTAGTTCTTGGTGACGTTGTCGAGGACCAGCAGGGGTTCGCTCATGCCGCGATGTCTCCGCCTTTCAGGAGGTCGCCGCCGCGCTGCCGCTTGGCGGTGAAGATCTGGCCGAAGCGCGGCGACAGCACCCCGGAAACGGCAAGTGCGGCCGCGCCGCGCAGCACCGCATGCTGGCCGCCGCGCGCCACGACGATGCGCGGCGTGGCGCGGTCCTTGCGGGCCGAGACCGAATTGGGCAGCTCCGCCGCTCCCGCCAACCGTTCGAGCAGCGCCGGCGGCGCCAGCCCGCCGAGGACCACCGTCTCGGGGTCGAACAGGTTCTCGATGATGGTGATGGCGTTGCGGAAAACCGGACCGATCTCGATTACCCAGTCGTCGTCGCTGCCGCGCCAGCGTCCGCGCGCATCGAGCGAGAGATAGCGTTCGAGACAACCCCGGTTGCCGCAGGGGCAAGGCTCGCCGCCGAACACGACCGGGATGTGGCCGATCTCGCCGGCATTGCCCCAGGCGCCGCGCAGCACGCTGCCATCATGCACCATGGCGCCGCCGAGGCCGACGCCGAAATAGAGGTAGTAGTAGTCGGAATATCCGGTGCCGAGGCCGTAGAGCCGCTCGCCCATGGCCGCGGCCGCCATGTCGGTCTCGAAGAAGGCCGGCAAACCCGTGGCTGCCGTCAGCCGCTCGCGCAGCGCCACATCCTTCCAGCCGGTCATGGTCGTCGGGCCGATGAAGCTCATCGATTCGACGCCGAACGGGCCGGGCAGCGCCATGCCGACGCCAAGCACGCGTCCGCCGGCGCGCCGTCCCGCCAGGTCGCGGACCATGGCGCCGATCTGGTCGAAAGCGTGATCGGGCGTGACGTTCGGCGCCTCGCTGTGCATGCTCTCGATGACATCGCCGCTGAGGTTGATCAGCGCCGCGTCGATGCCGAGCGGGGTGAGGTGGATACCGACGGCAAAGCCGCCTTCGGGATTGATCCTGAGCGTCGCCGGCGGCAGTCCGCGGCCTTTCGGCTCTTCGCGCAGCGACAGGATGTAGCCCTGTTCCTCCAGTTCGCGCACGATGGTCGACACGGTCTGCACGGTGAGGCCGACGCCCCTGGCGATATCGCCGCGGGCGATCGGCCCATTGAGGCGGATGGACTCCAGAACGATGCGCCGGTTGTAGGGCCGCCCGAACTCCTGATTGGTCCCCCGCAATGCCATGCCTTGCGCTCCTGAAGTGACGGGAGCTTCGCACCGAAGATTTATTCAGTCAAATGGAATTCAAAAATATTTCGGTATTGTGGACGACACGCCGTGGCCGCGCAGCTCCGCCAGTCGAGCGAAAGTTTGGCGGCACCGTCAGCGCCGTATTCCAGCCGGCCGAGGAAGACGAGCCGTCGGGCGGAAGACGGGTGGTGGAAGAGGGGCTGCTCGACGATATCGCCGCCGCGATCTGCGTTCACGTCGATCCGTACACACAGTCCGGCAAGGTCGCTGTCCGTCCCGGTCCTTACACTCTGGCATGCGATACGTTCGATGTCCGCGTCACCGGCTCCGCCGCGCATGCGGCAAAGCCGTATGAGGGTGTCGATGCGATCGCCGTGGCGTACTCGATGGTCACCGAGCTGGAGAAGATCGTGTCGCTGGAGATCGTGGCGCTCACACTGATTTCGGCAGCAACCATGTTTCTGACGGCGCAGCGGGGATCGGCGGGCGGTTAAAGATACTGCGCGACCTTCTTGCCGACCGTCAGGAAGCGCAGCGGGTCGACCGCATCGCCATTGTGGCGCACTTCGTAGTGGAGATGCGGGCCGGTCGAACGGCCGCTGCTGCCGGTCTTGCCGATAATATCGCCGGCCGCGAGCTTCTGGCCGACCGTCACGTCGATCTCGCTCAAGTGCCCGTAGCGCGTGGCGAAGCCGTTGCCATGGTCGACCTCGACCATGCGGCCATAACCGCCGTTCCAGCCGGCCTTGGTGACGACGCCGGCCGCTGTGACCTTGGCGGGCATGCCCATTGGCGCCCTGAAATCCATGCCCGAATGCAAGGCCGCGGTGCCGAGGATCGGGTCGGTGCGCACGCCAAACGGGCTGGTGACCGAATGACCGGGGGCGGGGTTGGCGAGCGGCAGCCGCCGCGCTTCCTTCTTCAGGTGATCGAGCGCATCCAGCGCCTCGTCCAGTTCCTTGACCTTGCTGTCGAATATCGTCGATGCGTTGAGCGGGATCAGCGGGCCGCCGACATCGCTATCCTTGCCGAAATCGCTGTCGACCGGCAGGCCGGCGGCCGCCAGCGCCTGGGTGATGGCGTCGGCATTCTTGTATGCATTGTCGGCAAGCGTGGTAACGCGGCTGAGCTGCTCGCTTTCGATTGCCTTGAGCGACTGGTTGATCGACACGAACAGCCTGTCGGCACGATCGGCGGCCGAATCGCTGGGCAGCGGATCGGAGCGCGTCGACCACAGCGAGAACGGTCTCGTGTCGCCGGCGCCCAGGCTGGCGACGGAATAGGTCGGCTGCTCGCCAATCAGCGCGGCGCGATCGTCCGGCTTGGCGGTTGCGGTACCGTCGGCGGCGGGTGCCGCCCCAACTTCGCTTTCGGCGCGCTCGAGGATCGGGCCAAGGCGGCCGTGGCGCTGGCTGAGCTGTGTCTGCCGTTCCAGAAGTTCGCTCACCTTGGTCTCCATCAGCTGCTGGTCGAGAAGCTGTCTGCTGGTGATGCGGTCGACCTGGGCGCGAAGCGCCGAGATGCGGTCTTCATAGGCCTGCTGCATGCGCGCCTGTCTGGCGGTCGTCGCCCCGATCAGGTCGTCTCGAAGCACCAGATAGGAGGTGGCGAGCAGGTAGCCGATGACAATCGCCGCCAGCGCCGAGCCGAGGAAGGCGGCAAGCCAGGGCCGGATGGTGAAATGCCTGATTTCGTTACCCCGGGCGATGATGACCGTATGGGGTTCCTTGCGTTTGCCGAAGACCGCAGACTGACCGGTTGGGTTCACGGGACCAAGCTTTCGTTACGACACCACGAAGAGCCTGATTACATATTATTAGGGTTAACAAAGCTTTGCCGGGCCGATAGCGCCGGTAACCAATGCCCGCCGGACGGGTGTCAGGTTGCGGCGAAGACCGCCAAATCTGCCTCACAGTGCGCGCACCGCCTCCAGCACCTCTTCGGCGTGGCCCTTGACGCGGACCTGCCGCCAGATCCTGGCGATTCGCCCGTCCTTGCCGATCAGGAATGTCGCCCGTTCGACGCCCATATATTTGCGGCCGTACATCGTCTTTTCGACCCACACACGGTAGGCCTCGATGACCTTGCGCTCCTCGTCGGCGACCAGGTCGACGGTAAGGTCATATTTCTGCTTGAATTTGTCGTGCTTCTTGATGCTGTCCGGGGACAGCCCTATCACCACGGCGCCGGCCTTTTCGAAGTCCGGCTTCAACTGCGAAAAGCTGATCGCCTCATTGGTGCAGCTCGTGGTGTCGTCCTGCGGATAGAAATAAAGTACAACGGGCTTTCCAAGCAGTGCGGCGAGGTTGAGCGACCCGCCACCGTCGCGCGGAAGATCGAATTGCGGCGCAAGATCGCCTACGTCGAGTTCGGCCATGTCGGTGCCCCGGTTTGAGGTTACGCGCGAAGCCGCATCGATATAGTGTCAGACGGGGATTCGTCCACGATCGAGTTCGCTACAACGGAAGATTGCGTGGATCAGGAAGAACCGCAGCACGAGAAGATCCGGTTCAGGCGTGACGAGATCACCGACCTGGGGGCTTTTCCCTCCGCCTGCAAGGTGCCGCCGCTCGGCCGCGCCAGGATAGGCCGAGGCTTTCGCGTCCTTGCGCGGGTGGTCGCCAGTTTCTGCGCGCTGGTGTTGCTGGCGGCCGGCGCGGTCTACGTGCTCGGCACATCCGGCATCGGCACCGAGCGTCTGCGAGCGGAGGCGGAAGCAGCCATCGAAAAAATGGCCGGCTTCGATGTCGATGTCGCGGTCGGCCCGGCGCGGCTGACGCTCGACGGGTCGAGCTTCATTGCCTTGCAGGTGAACGACGTCAGCCTGAAGACCGCCGGCGGTAAGCCGATCGCCGATGCCGGCCGTGTCCGCTTCGGCATCCGGCTCATCCCGCTGCTTTCGGGCGAGGTGCGCCTGACCAGCGCCCGGATTTCCGACGCGCATTTCATGCTGGCGGCGATGCCATCCACTGGCGGCGACTGGACGGCGTCGCTTCGCAACGCGGATGGCCTGATCGATTCGGACAAGGTGGTTGCCGCGGTCTTCGCCAATGTCAGCCACGCCCTCGATGCCGTGCGCGAGGATTCGATTCGCCAGGTCGATTTGCGCAATGTCGAATTCGTGCTGTCCGACACCAGTCCGGTCAAGCGGGTCACGGTGGCCGATGCCACCGTTCTGCAGACCGGCCCTGGCAGCATGCAGGCCTCCTACGACGTGGCTGTCGATGGCCGTGCGCTCGCCATAACCGCCTCGGCCGCCCGCGACACCGCGACCGGACGCATCACGACGCTCGATGCCAGCGTCAATCTCGCCGACGCCGGCACGGCTGGCGCCGCTGCGGCGACCGGTGGCAGGCTGGGCACAATCGCCTTGAAGCTGACCGGGTCGGAAGGCGCGGGCGAGACGAAGTCGCGGCTGACCGCCTCGCTGTCGCTTGCCGGCTCCGTGCTCGACCTCGGTTCGCGCGGGCTGCTGCCAGCCGATGTCGAAGCCGATGCGACACTCCTGGCCGGCGCCAACAAGATCGATGTCAGCCGGTTGCTCCTCAAGACCGGTCGCTCGACCTTCGACTTTGCCGGTTCGATCGGGCCGAAGCCGGCCGCAGCGGGGGAGGAGCCGTCCTACCGCTACGACCTAACCAGCGACGGCTCCACGCTTGCGCCGTCAGAATCGCCAGAGCCGGGGCTCAACTTCTTCGCCCGCATCGCCGGTGTTTACCAGACCAAGAGCCGCAAGCTCGTCGCCGAGCAGATAGGCATCCGTTCCGGTGGGCCAAGCGAAGTGCTCGGCTCGGCCTCGATCGCTTTCATCGACAACGGTCCGCCGGGCATATCGCTTTCGCTCAACGTGCACGACATGCCGGTCTCGCATGTCAAGCAATTATGGCCCTGGTTCTCCGCCCGGAACGCTCGTCTGTGGGTGCTGGACAATCTGTTCGGCGGCCGTGTCGTCGACGCCAATCTGCAGTTCCAGGTCGTGCCGGGACGACTTGGCAACGGCGTCCCGCTTTCGGCCGACGAGGTATTCGGCCGCTTTCAGATCGAGGGTTCGCGCTTCGACACCGCCGGCCGTATCCCGCCGATCCGCGATGCGGTGGGCGAGGTATCCTTCCATGGCAACGATGTCGACATCGCGCTGTCCTCCGGCAGCGTCTACATGGCCAGCGGCCGCACGGTGGCGGCCAGCAACGGCACGCTGACGGTCAAGCAGGCCAACCACGCGCCGGTTATCGGCACGCTCGACATCGATGTTGCCGGTGAGGCGCCGGCCATCGCCGAACTAGCCTCGTATGAGCCGATCAACGCCATGCGCCATGTCGGCCTCTTGCCGGAGGATCTCACCGGCACGGTGACAGGCCACGTCAAGGCCGACATACCGCTGACGTCGGGAGTCGACACCTCGAAGCTCAACTGGCTGGTGGCGCTGGACTACAAGGACCTGTCGCTCGCCAAGCCGTTCGAGGACCAGACGGTGACGGAGGCCGACGGCTCTATCACCGTCGAGCCCGACCAGGCGGTGATCTCGGCCAAGGCGCGGCTCAATGGCATCCCGGCCGAGCTCGATATCGTCGAGCCGCTCGTCGATGACGGCCCGCCGCGCAGCCGCAAGGTCGCGCTCGTGCTCGACGACAAGACGCGCGCGGCCGCCATGCCGGGCCTGTCGCCGCTGCTTTCGGGAACCGTCAAGGTTGCGATCGACAAGAGCGAAGGCGACGAACAGAACGTGTCGGCCGACCTCACCAACGCCAGGCTCGACATTCCCTGGGCGGGGTGGAGCAAGGGCGCGGGCGTTGCCGCCAAGGTCACGTTCGCGATGAAGAAGGCCGGTGCCACCACGACGCTCGCCGACTTCGATCTCGACGGAAAAAGCTTTTCCGTCGACGGCGATGTGACGCTCGTGAACGGGGCGCTGTCGTCGGCGCGCTTCAGCAAGGTCGCCTTGAACCGGGGCGACGATGTCGCCGTATCCGTGAAGCGGTCCGGCAAGGGCTATGCGGTCGATGTCAGCGGCGAGGCGCTCGACGCCCGCTCGCTGATCAAGCAGTTCACCTCCGATGTCGACACCGCCACCAAGACCACCGGCAGCGATGCGATTTCCGTCAACGCCGATGTCGGTTCGCTTACCGGCTTCCATGACGAGATGCTGTCCAACCTGAAGCTGAACTACAGCGCCGCCGGCTCCCGCGTGAACGGCCTCGAGGTCAGCGCCACCGCGAGCTCCGGCGCGGCCATTACCATCCGCAACACGACCGCCGACGGCAGGCGGGCGCTCAGCATGAAGTCGGCCGACGCCGGCGCCATACTGCGCTTCCTCAATGTCTACGAGCATATGGAGGGTGGCTCGATCACGCTGTCGATGGCGGGCGCCAGCGACGGGCCGATGAAAGGTCAGGTCGATGCCACCAACTTCTTCGTCGTCAACGAGCCGAAGCTCGCCTCGATCGTGTCGACCACGCCGGCCGGCGACACGCGCAGCCTGAACCAGGCGGTCAAGGCCGATATCGATACGTCCAGGGTCAAGTTCGAGCGCGGCTACGCCGAGATCGACAAGGGCGCCGGCTATCTGAAGCTGGCCAACGGGGTGCTGCGCGGCGAGCGCATCGGCACCACTTTCCAAGGCACGCTCTACGACCAGAACAACAACATGGACATGACCGGCACCTTCATGCCGGTCTATGGGCTGAACCGCATCTTCGGCGAACTGCCGCTGTTCGGCCCGCTGCTCGGAAACGGCCGGGATCGCGGGCTGATCGGCGTCACCTTCCGACTAAGAGGCAATGCCAACAAGCCGAGCCTCGACATCAACCCGCTGTCGGTGATCGCGCCCGGAATCTTCAGGTCGATCTTCGAGTACCGGTGAGGCGGCGCGTCACACCGGCCGCGCCAGGACGTGCTTTTTCTTGCCGACTGAGAGCTTTACGACGTTTTCCGGACCCAAATCCTGAAGCGTCACCGTGCGGCGGTCGTCCGCGACCGGCAGATCGTTGAGACGCACGGCACCGCCCTGCACGTGCCGCCGCGCCTCACCGTTGGAGGCGGCGAGCCCAGCGGTGACCAACAGCGAGAGGATGCCGACGCCGGCTTCAAGCG
>NZ_RZOJ01000274.1:0-8378 GCF_003998845.1 Mesorhizobium sp. M4A.F.Ca.ET.022.05.2.1
CGTCACGCCTTTGCGCACATGCAGCACGTATTCGGTGGCGTCGTCGTTCACATCCCAGCTTTCGAGCAGATAGGGACGGAACGTGTATTCAGTGGTGTATTTGACCAGCGGCTCGAGCGCCTGGCGCTCGGCATTGGCGATTTCCGACCAGTCGGACTTGCGCGGGTCCTTCGGATCCTTGACCCACTGCGCGACCTTCAGGATGCCGCCCTTCTTGCCCTGCACGTCCTCGGCCCGTGCCGGGGTCGGATCGGCGAGGCCGAGCATGCCGTAGGCCATCGCCGTGGTCGCGCCGAAGACGCTGGCGAGCGCCAGGAATTCGCGGCGGTCCACCTTGCCTGCCTTGGCTTCTTCGGCCATGGCCAGGATGTGATCCGGAACGCGGTCACCGTTAGATTTGTAGATTGCCATGATTAACTCCCATTGTTGGCTTTCCGCCTTGTAACATTCCGCATCCGGACCGTGATGTCAAAGACGGTCTGGACTGGGAACATGTTGACGAATGTGCAACTTTGGAAGGAGGGCGGTTCGCGCGATAGCGACAGTCTTGACGCAAATTTGCTACTGCGTCGCAGATTTCATTCGATTATGCGCAAACGAATAAACTGAGACATTCAAACGGCATAGGACGGCGCCAGCCGCCTGCTGCGATAGCGCCAAAGGCTGCCCTTCCTGCGACCGGCTTCAGTATTCGCGCTCGTAGAAGATGCCGCCCTTGGCTTCGCCGGCATCGGTGGCCTCGCCACGCAGCTTGACGCCGCGCCCGACATTGAGGTCGATCGCCGCCTTGCCGGAACCCGGCTTGTCGCCCTTCTGGATCGTCACATAGGTACGGTCGTTGAGGTATTTGCCCGCCGAGACGGCGGTGCCGCCCTTCTCGTCGGTGGTGACATCGAGGTCGTCGACGCCGATCGCGCTGCGCAGGTTCTCGAGCAGCGAGGTCGAACCGCCGACGCCGGCCAGTTGCGCGGCGGCCTCCGCCAGCTGCGCGATCTGCAGCGGCGACAGGTTCGACATCGAGCGGCCGAAGATCAGCTGCGCCAGCACCTCGTCCTCCGGCAGTGCCGGCGTCGAGGAGAAGGTGAACTTCGGGTTGGTCGCCTCGCCCGACACGACAATGGTGACGGTGGCGCTGCTCGTCGTCGTGGTCGCTGTCAGGTTGAGGTAGGGCACCAGGGAGCCCGAAAAGCCGACCGTTCCTTCTGTGAAGGTCAGCCGCTTGGCGAGGATCGTCAGCCGCCCGCGCTGCAAGGTGAAGGTGCCGACCGCATGCGGCGAGGAGGCCGGACCGGTCAGCTTGAGCGAGCCGCCAAGCTCGGCGTCGACGCCCCGGCCCTGGATGAATATCTGATTTGGCGCGTTGACGGTGACGTCGAGGGCAAGACCGCCGCCGCCACCGCTGCCGCCGCTGGCGGAAGCCGGGCGCAGCGCCTTGTCCTGCGCGCGCACCGCGGCCGGCGCGCCCTTGTGCCTGACGTTGAGCGCCGCCAGCGAGCCCGGCAGCTTCTCGGGAACGGTGATGACGGTCTTGGCCAGGATGATTGTGCCTGCGACCACCGGCGCCGAGACAAGCGGCCCCTTGATGGTCAGGTCGCCGCCAAGATTGGCGGTCACCACCCGGCCGTCCGTGTAGCGGCCGTCGGTCAGCTTGACCGAAAGATCGGCCGGGAACCCTTGCGCCGGATTGATGCCGACCGTGCCGCTGGCCGACAGGCTGCCGCGCGTCGACAGCGTGCCGGTCAGACGATTGATCCTGGCCACGCCGGCGCCGATCGAGACGTCGGCGGCGATATCGTTGACGGCAAGGCCGGAGCGCGCGTCGACCAGCCGGGCGCCCGACGTGCTGACCGTGCCGCCGATGACCGGCGAAGTCGCCGGGCCGCGCACCTGGACATTGACGTTGGCGGTGCCGCTCAGCGACAGGCCTTGCGCGGCGAGCTTGGCGGCAAGGAAGGAGAACGGCACCTTGCCGGAGAAGTCGAGCACCAGCGCCGGCGTTCCCGCCGTCGTCACCGAGCCGCCGCCCTTCAGGCCGAGCCCTGCGCCGTCGCTGATGTCGGCGTCAAAGGTGAGTTTCTTGCCGGCGAACGTTCCCGACGAGGAAATGTTCATGCCGCCGAGGCCGGCGCTGCGCGTCTGCGCGGTCTGCACGCCGCCGGCGTCGATCTTGAAGGCAACCGACGGATTGGCCGGCGCGCCCGTCACCTTGACCGTACCGGAGATGGAACCTGCAGCATCGAGGCCGCGCGAAAAACTGTTGGCGAGCGAAGCCGGCACCTTGGCCAGCGCGGCATTGATATCGAGCGCCTGTCCGACCTTGCCGGTCACCGTCGCGGTGCCGCCGCCGAGATTGAGCACCAGCCTGTCCAGGCTCGTCGTGCCGTTGGCGATACTGACCGTCGAGGCCTGCGCGATCGCCGCCTTGATGCCTTGCACGGTCGCCTGACCTGAGGTGAGTTCGATGGTCGTGGTGCCATTCGCCACCCTCACCCGCCCGGCGGCCTTGGCCGGAATGTCCTTGACGGTGGCGCCGCCGGAAAAGCCGGTCCAGTCGCCGTCGCGCTTCAGGTCGACATTGATGCCGCTGACCACGGTGCCGCCCGAAGTGACGCTGTCGGCGCGGACCTTGCCGGAGATCACCGGGGCGGCCAGGTAATTGGCGACCAGCGCGTCGATGGCGACGTTCCTGGCCGAGAGGTCGCCACGCGAAATCGCGGCCGTGGTCGCCTTGACGGTGACGTTGGGGCCGTTGGCCGTCTTGGTGAAGGCGATGGTGCCGCTCACGTCGCCTTCGGCCATTTCCAGCGCCAGCGCCGCCAGCGGGCCGATATCGGGCAGGTCGAGCGCGATGGTGCCGGCGGGCACGAAGGCCTCGTCAAGCGCGAGGTCGCCGGAGATCCGGTTCTTCCCGAGCGACAAGAGCAGCCCGTTGATCGCGCTCTTGCCATCGGTGGTCGCCAGCACCGCGCTGCCTTGCAGCGCCTGCCCGGCGACATTGCCGGTCAGTTGCACATTCACCTCCGGATTGGCGGCATCGGCCTTGCCGGTGGCCGTCAGTTTAAGCCCGGTGATTTCGCGCGCCGCCACCGAAAGCCTGTCGCTGTTCACAGTCAACGACAGGTCAGGCGCCAGGCTTGGCCCTTGCGCGTTGAGCGCGAAGGCGATCGCGCCCTTGGCGTCCTTGGACAACAGCGAGATATCGGTCAGGGCGCCCTTGATGTCGGCGCTGAGCCTGTTGTCGGCAAGGCTTGCTTGCCCGTCGGCGGTCAGCGCGCCGGAGGCCAGTTTGACCGAACTGATAGTGACACCGCCATGGGCGTCGCGCTTCATCGCAGCGCTGAGCTGCGTGCGCTCGGCCAGCACGCCGCGCGCCGCCGCCGGCAAAGCCGCCGAGAGGGCGTCGACCTTGAGATTAAGGTCGATGGCGCCGTCGGCCAGCGAGACGCGGCCGTTGAAGGCGCTATCCAACGCCTCGCCCTGCACCGAGCCGCTGTCGATCGTGATCGCGTCCGCGGCGAGGCTGCCGGCGACCTTGGCGGTGATCTTGCCGGCGACCAGCGGCGCGATGGTTGGATTGTCGAGCCCGATCGTCTCCACCGTCACCGTGCCGGAAATCGGTCCGGTGCGGCTCTTCACGTCGAAGGCATCGGAATGCAGCGCTAGCGTGATGCCTTCCGACTTGGTGAAATTCGTCGCGATCGAAGGCAGCACGGCCGAGATGTCGAGCTTCGGCTGCGTGCCCTGCCCGGCCGCCTTCACCGACAGCGCCTGCAATTCAAGCTTGATCGGGCTTTCGGCGCTGCCGAACGACAGCGGCAGGCTTGGACCCGTCGAGACAAGGTCGAGGGCGAAATCACTGGCGCCGTTCGCATTGATGGTGCCGGAAGCCTTGCCGGAAATCTTCTCGCCCGAAAGCGTCGCCTGGTCCAGCACAATACCGCCCGCGGTGGTGAAGCTTCCCAAGGCATTGAGGCTGAGCGGCCCGAGGCCGGCCTGGCGGGTCTGGCTGGTTTCGGCGCCGGTCAATTTGGCATTGAAGCGGACGTCCGGATTTGCCGCCGGGCCGGTGACTTCGGCCGTGCCGTCGAGCGTGCCCGCGGCGTCGAGGCCGGGCGAGAAATCGTTGGCAAGGGCGGCCGGCAGCGCCGAGACCGTGGCCGCGAGGTCGAGCGTCTGGCCGGCCTTGCCGGAGAGCGTCACCGAACCGCCGCCGAGATCGAGCACCAGCCTTTCGATGCTGGTCACGCCATTGGCGATAGAGAGGTTCGACGGCCCGGCGATCGCCGCCTTGATGCCGCGAACGGTGGCTTCGCCTGAGGCGATCTCGACACTGGTGGTGCCGTTCGCGATCCTGACCCGGCCGGCGGCGGTGGCCGGAATGCCGGCAATCGTGGCGCCGCCGCTGAAATTGGTCCAGTCGCCGTCGCGCTTCAGATCGACGCCGATGCCGCTGACGACGGTGGTTCCCGATGTCACCGTATCCGCTTTGATCGTGCCTGATATCGCTGGGCTCTTGAGATAGTTGGCGATCAGCGCGTTGACCGTGATCGCTTTCGCCGCCACCTCGCCGCGCGCGATCGAGCCACTGGCAGCATTGATGGTGAAGGTCGGCGCCTCGCCTTCCTTGGCGAAGTCGATGGTGCCGTTTATGTCGCCGGTCGCCGTTTGTCCGCCGAGCGCCGCCAGCGGCGCAATGTCGGGCACCGCCAGCGTCAGCGTTCCTTGCGGCAGGAAATTGTCCTCGAGCGCAAGGTCGCCGGAAACCTTGTTGTCGCCGAGGGCAAGGCTGAGCCCCTTGATCGAGCGTTTGCCCTCGCTGGTCACCAGCGACGCCCTTATGTCCAGTGCGTGCTCCTCGACGCTGCCGGTCAGCGAGATGTCCGCCTGCGGGCTGGCGATGTCCGCCTTGCCTTTCGCCGAAAGCTTGACGTCCTTGACCGTGCGGCCGGCCGCGGTCAGGCTGGCGCTGTCGGCCGCGACCGAAAAATCCGGCGCAAAGCGCGGACCGCTCGCGGACAGCGTGAAATTGATTCCCCCGGCGAGCGGCGTCCCGGCCAGCGACGACAGCGCCGAGACGTCGCCCAGCGTTCCCGTGACGTTGGCCTGGATGTCCGAGCCTTGCGCGCGGGCGGTGCCGCTGGCGCTGAGCGAACCGGAAGTCAGCGACAACGAATTGGCGGCGAACGCCCCTTGCGGATCGCGGGTGGCGGCCGCCGAGAACATGACGCGCTCGCCAAGCACCGAGCGGATCTGTGGCGGGAGCGCGCTCGACACCGCATCGGCATTCATTTTCAGCTTCATCGCCAGATCGACGAGCGAAACCGTGGCCGTCAGCGAAGCATTCAGCGCATCGCTGCGCAGCGTGCCCTGGTCGACGGAAATCTCGTCCTTGCTGATCGTGCCGGCCAGATCCGCGATGAGCTCGCCAGTCACCAGCGGCTCCAGCGTCGCCACGTCGGTCTTCAGCCCGCCGGCCGAGAGCTTGATCGACAGCGGACCGCTGCGATCCTGGATATCGAAGCCGTCGGAATGGATCGCGGCCGTGAGATCGTTGAGCTGGGTGCCGCCCGCCGCCACAGAAACCAGCGACGCGCCGATATCGACCATCGGCGCCTTGCCGTCGCCGAAGGCACGGGCGGTTGCGTTCTTGACCGCCACGGTGACCGGCTGCGCCTTTGTGCCGACGTCGAGCACCACCGGCTCGGCCTTGGCGGCGAGTTCCACCGACAGGTCGCTGGCGCCCTTGGGATCGACCATGCCCGCGGCCGTGCCGTGCACGGAGCCGCTCTCGACCACCGCCCGCTCGATGTCGACGCCGCCGCTGGGGGTCGCGGTACCGGCGAGATCAAAGCTGGTCTTGCCGGCAAACAACGGCTTCAGCTTCTCGGGCAGGAAGCGCTCGAAATCGCCGTCGCCCTTGGCCTCCACCATATGGCCCTTGTCGGTGAGCTGGTGGCGTCCGGTGAGCTGGGTGACGATCTGACCGTCGACGACGAAAGTGCCGATGCCGCTCCAGTTGCCCAGCGGTCCTGTGCCGGAGACGACGATCTCGACCGGCGGCTGGCCCGGCAGTTGGAGCAGATTTGCGATGATGCCGCCGGTCGGCTCCGACGCCTTGAGATCGAGGTCGAGCTTATTGTCGGCCGGCGCGAAATGCAGCTTGGCGTCGACATTGCCTTGCTTGCCGTCGTGGCGGGTGACCTTGAGAACCGTATCGACCGAGAGCGGCGCGGCTTCGGCCTTGACGAATCCCTTTGCAGCAAGTTCGGCAATGCCGCTGCCGGCCAGCGCCTCGCCCAGCGCGATCTCCGGCAGGTCTACCTGCCTCACGTCGATCGAAACCGGCAGCGATGTCGTGCCGCTCTCCGCCGGCTGATTGCTCGCCAACGGCAGCCGCGCCAGTTCGATCCGCTCGGCAGCAAGGCGGTCGGCGCTGAAGTTCTTCGACAGAAGCGCCAGCGGCGACCAGTCGAGAGCCACCTTGCGTGCCACCAGCCAAGGTCCGCCGCGGTCTTCCACGACGATATGGTCGAGCCTGAGCGCGCCGGACCAGATGCCGTCGATGCCGCTGACGGTGACCTTGCGCTCATCGCTCGATGCCAGGTTCGAGATCATGCCGGCGAGATTGTCGCGCCCGCTCTCGGTCTCGGTCAGCACGACCAGCGCGCCGACGGCCGCCGCCACCACGATGAGTAGCGTGTAGAGAAAAATGCGAAGGATGCGCCAGAACGTCTTCATCAGAAGGCCTGACCAATGCCGGCATAGATGCCGAAACGCGGGTCGCCCGGCCCGCGATTGAGCGGCACCGCCGCATCGACACGCAGCGGCCCGAACGGTGTAAGATAGCGCACGCCGACGCCGGCGCCGACCTTCATATCGGCAAAGTCCGGAAACGACTTCGTCGAAACGGTGCCGGCATCGACGAACGGCACGATGCCGATCGTGTCGGTGATGGCGATGCGCATCTCGACCGAAGTCTCGAAGAAGGAAAGCCCGCCGATCGGCTGTCCGTCGATGTCCTTCGGGCCGATGCCCTGATAGGCATAGCCCCGCACCGAGCCGCCGCCGCCCGAATAGAAGCGCCGGTCGGCCGGAACGCTCTGCAGGCCGGTGCCGACGATGGAGCCGATGCTGGCGCGCTCGGCGAGCACGAATTTGGAAGCTGTGTCCAGCGACTGGTAAGCCGACCCTTCGCCCTTCAGCTTGAGGAACGTCGCGCCGTTCAGTATGTCGTAGCTCGGCTCGGCATAGGCCAGCACCCTGAAACCTCTTGTCGGATTAAGCCGGTTGTCCCTGGCGTCATAGACATATTGCAAGGGTACGCTGGCGATCAGGTAGGTGTGCTTGCCGAACGCGTCGGTGATCCTCGAATAGTCGAGGGCGAATTCCGCCGAAACCCTCTGCTTCTTGTCCAGATCATAGGAGACGCCCATGTTGCCCTTGACCGAGAAATGGTCATAGGCGTCGGGATGCTCGAATACGGTCTTGATGCCGGTGAAGAATTTCGAGGACGGCCCAATCACGCCCGGTTTCTCGAACATGATGCCGGCATTGTAGTTGAGTTCGCCCAGATCGTTGCTGCCGATGCCGCTGATGGCACCCTCGATACGCAGCTTTTCGGCGCGCCCGAACAGGTTGCGGTGGCCCCAATAGCCTTCCAGGCCCAGCCCTTCCGTGTTGGAGACGGTGCCGCCGATGCCGAAATAGCGCGGCTTGCGCTCGCTGACCTGGACGTTGATCGGGATGTTGCCCTCGGTGTCGAGGCTTTCGCCTTCCTTCATCGTCACGCTGTTGAACACCTCCAGTCCGAGCAGCCGGTCGCGCGCGTCGTCGATCTCGTCGGGCGAATATTGGCGGCCGCGCTTCAGCCCAGTCATGTATTCGGTGAAGTCGCGGTCGACCTTCTCGGTTCCGTCGACCGTGGTGTCGCCATAGCCGGCGACCGGCCCGGCCGCGACCGTCAGCGTCACGTCGAGCGTCGAGCTGGCGTGCTCGGCGATGATCTGGCGGTCCGTGATCCTGGCCAGCGGCCGGCCTTCCTGTTTCAGCGCCCGAACGATCAGCGCCTCGGCCTTGAGCACGGCGCCCGAGCCGGCGTCTCCGCCGGCGATCAGGCCGAAATCGGCGCTGGCGAGCCCCGCCGCATCGCCTTCCAGCCTTATGTTGCCCAGCGTGAACTTCGCGCCGGCGGCGATGGAAATGACCACTGGAATAGGTTGCGGCCCCTTGAACTCGGCGTCGGGCGGCAGGTCGTCGAGCGGCTTGCCTTCGATCGTGACGGTGACGACGCCTTCGTAGCGGGCGTCGGCATAGAGGGCGGCGACTAGTTGCTCGCGGTCGGCTCGCGCCTTGGCCAGCAGGCCGAGCGAGCCGGAGAC